>NZ_JALFGV010000040.1:0-35899 GCF_022777125.1 Lawsonibacter sp. | reverse complement strand
CACCGCCGCCGTGGGCTACCGCACCGAAAGCCTGCACGGCGCCGGCTCCCCCCAGGCCCAGCGCATCATGATCGCACGCCAGGGCAACCTCCAGCACAAGAAGGAGCTGGCCAAGACCATCGCCCATATCAAGGAGTAAGCGCCGCTTTATGCAGGTCCGGCAGGGCAACCCGCCGGACCTCGTTTTTTATCCGGAATGTTCACCTAGTTTTCATTATTCATTCTGAAATGGTACACCAGAGGTAACGGTACGTTTCTCTTACGGCATCACAAGTATCGTGGTCGAATGCATTTCCACCGCTATTGACAAACAGACCAGTAAGTGCCTGGCGGACGTGATGCTCCGGCCAAGCCAAAGGAAGGGCGGCGGATAGTGGAGAAGGGCGGTAGCCCCAGCGTGGGCCGCCGTCCTTCTTTTCAAATCACGAGAGTGTTTCTGTGGCTTGCGCGCCAGATATGCGCCAAATCATGCTTTAAGCAGACAACAAAAGAAAATCCCTGGAACCGTTGCGGCTCCAGGGATATCTTCTGGAGTGTAAGACCAATTGAGATATCCCCGGAAATCCCTGAATTCATGGGCTTTGCGAGGCATTGGCCTTATTTTTTTGCCCTTTTTTAAGCAGAGCATCGGCAGATTCTCTGTGTGATGGGCCATTTTAGTGTTCGACCAAAAAAGATGTCCGCTTTATCCATGTCGAAAGATTGACTGAGGGAAGCGCCTGCTTCATCGGACACGTCATCCAAGGAGTTCGTCCAGCAGGTAGTTGTATTCCGGCAGCTGATCCGTGTACTCTTTCATCCATTCCCGCATAGCTCGCTTTTCCAGATTGGTGGCTTCCGTGTAATCCTCGCTGTGTCCTTCCTGCTCCATAAAGTCGTATGCGAGATTCTGATAGACCTCTTTCACCAATGTTTCGGGATCTTCCAGTCGTGTTACATCGGAGTCATCAATGGAATCCGCCGCAGGCAGGCCAAGCAGAACATACCCGAACTTTTTCGAATAGACCACATCGAGCAATTCAGAGCCTTCAATGTAGTTCTGGAATACCCCAAGGACCCTCTCAAGCTCACTTTTCTTTTCCTCTAATGAACTCATGGCAACATCTCCTTCCTGCCGGAATGAGCAACTTTCCCGGTCTGGTGTATGTGGTTCCTTTATTATACCGCATTTTCTTTGGCCGTGGAAGAGAGGTGGGACGGGAACTTTTCCCAATCACATGGTCTGTTCCATCGTTGCCACCCGGAAATAACCATGAGAATATGCGGGGGCCAGATCAATTTCGCCATCTGGGCAATAGAACCGGACTCCTGCTGCGGTCAACTTTTCTCCAATCGCCGCCAAACCTTCGGCGTCACGAGCCAGACGGTCGCCGTTCATCACCAGCACACGGTCATAGACTCCATGTCGTGCATCACGGATCAGCGTTCGAATGCTCTGTCGGTTTGCGTCCAAGCCGCTCTCATATTGGAGCATCTCTGCGGAAATCGAAAAGCCAAGCTGGCCGGCGAGGCTTCGGAGTGCGGTAAGCTGCTGGTTCATGGCGAGACGGTTGCTTTCCGTGGACGCTCCATCCACCCGGCAGTAAAGGCAGCACTTAGGCATCTGATTTGACCTCCTTGAACGAATTTAGGAAGAAGCTACCGCTCAGCCCTGACATTCATCCCGGATGAAATCATACAGGGCTTCCGGTTCCTTCAGGCACCACTTAGTTTTTTCATCATCGGTCCAGACTTCATAGTCCGGGGCGGCATCGTAAAGCCACCAGCTGATATAGTCGTACTGGTCGTTGATCGCTTCCTTCAGCACATCCAGCAAGGCGGCAAGAAGCAGCGCTCCGCCCTCAAAGACGAAATGTCCATCTCCCATCATGGCGAGTGCCTTACTGAACTGTTCGTCTCGATCCTTTTGCGCTTGGATCTTTCGCAGGGCTTCGCAGAAGGTTTCCCTGGATAGCATCAAAGTCCCCCTCCCGGTTTTCCCCTCTCCGCTTCCTGTTCGGCTTTCCATTTCAGAAGCAAGGAGATGGCCAGTTCCTGGGTCGCGGGATCGGCGCAGAACTCAAAGAACTTCACAATCAGCATTTCTGGCGTCAGCCCCATAGGAGCGATTATCTTTTCCAGTTGTTCCAGAAGCTCTGCGTCCACCTGGATCTCCACGAGCTCATATCGCTTTTCATCCATGGTGCGTTTCCTCGTCTTCCGGAGATTCCTTCAGCAGCTCGTCCAGCCGCTGTCGGAACAGCTCCTGGAGCTCCTTCCAGACCTGCGGTTGTTTGAGGGGCGCCATCGGCTGGTTCAGTTCCCGCTCCAGATCGGCGACGGCCACCGACAGCGTCTTGTCATCGAACAGCTGGTAGTGGCGACGGGCGTACTGAATGACCGCCGCACTCTCCTCATCTTCGGTACGCATGGCATAACGGAGGGCGCTGTTGATGACGCAGGAAAAATCGTCCACATAGTCAAGATTGAACCAGGAGGCAGGGCAGAGAACCAAGTCGTCTTTGCCTTCGTCGGTGATCACCAGCCCGATATCCTCACGGCTTATCCGTTCCAGCACGGCATCCAGGTCATCTGCCAGTGCCTGGCGTGAGATGCGTTCCATGTTTTCCAGAGGTTGCAGAATCGGCATCCTTTCTTTCCTCCTATCGTATTCTTTGATTTTGCCAGATGTAAGCACTCGGCTTAAGCCGTGCCACACTTGCGGATATGGCTCCTGCTCTCCATATCGACTCAAATGTTCGCTGATCTTTGCTGCGGCGGCGGAACGGGCAGCCGCATCAAGACGGCTCAGGTTCCGGCAGGTAAATTCTGCAGCTATGCCGGGCATATAGGTGTGCCGCCCCAGACTGTACTGGATCGCCGCCAGAACGATATGTCGCAGCCCTCCATCTAAAATGGGAGCGAGGATTCTCACGGAGAACAGCACCCCGGCGCTTCCTTTTTGGGACTGGAGAGAGAGGCCGCTCCGCTCGGCTCGCTCCATCATGTGCGTCCAGTCCTGCCGTGCGATGGAACTGGCCACAGGAGCCGCCTCATAAAAGCCCTTTTGAGGTCTCACGGCTGCACCTCAAGCTCGGGTTTCGCCTGACCTTTATACAGAAGATTGTTGGCCTCCATCTCCTCAAAGGTGACTGGCTCGAAGTGATTGACATCCACTCCGGCATTCAGCATCCTCTCGTTTGCCTGGATGAGCGGCCAGTAATCCGCATCGGTATTGCCGTGGATGTGGCCAAAGACCATGTAGCAGCGCATGATGTGTGGCCAGGACATCATGGGGTAGTGGCAGAGGGTGTACTGCCGCTTCCCGTCTGCGACATACAGCAGGTTATTGACGCTTTCAAAGAACTGTTCCGTCTGACAACTCCTGATCCATCCCCTGTCATGATTGCCAAGGATGAGATGTTTCTTTCCCCGCAGCCGCCGCAGGTATTCCTCCGGCGGCTTTTGGTTGCGGTAGATAAGGTCGCCGAGGATATAGACGGTATCCTTTCCTGTGATCTTGCGGTTCCAGTTTTCGATGAGGGTTTCGTCCATCTCCTCGATACTGGAAAAGGGGCGGTTGCATAGGCGGATGCAGTTTTCGTGACCGAGATGCAGGTCAGAGGTAAAGAAGATCATGGGGTTTCACCCTCCTTCTTCATCCTGGGAACTGGGATTGGCTGCCATCGGCAGTATTTTGCAAGTTCATCCTGACGCTCCCGAGGCAGGTTCATAAAATCGACAATGCTCTCTCCCGGAAACCTGTCGTGGCAGTAGGCGGGAAAGACTCCCTCCGGCACGATGCCGATGGACTCCGCTCCGGTCAGGCGGGCCTTCAGTTCCTCTGCGTTTCGGATGCATACGGGAACGCCTGCCCGATAAAGCGCCAGGAAGAAACGGACCGCCTCAATCGTCCGGGTCTCCGCAAGACCGGCCACCACCAGATAGTAGCCATGCGCATCTTGGTGTACGATGCAGTCGATGTGGGTGCTGTTGCCGCCCCGGCATACCTCCCAGGGGTGACCGGTGCGGGGACGCTCCTTCAGCCACCGTGCAAAAGCTTCGGGGGAATCTCCGTCCAGCTTGGACAGTCCCTCGTCCCGCCCATCGGCGTGGAGAGCGTACTGCTCTTTTTCCGATTTCTCCGTTCCGGTGTAACCCATAGCCCGATAGCCCAGAGCACAGAAGTGATAGAATTCGTTTGCGGTCACGGATGGGAGCCGCTTGTTATTTCCCAAAGGATACCCCTCCGCCGAGGTGAGAAACTCCTCCACCTCCTGCTGGGAGATGTTCTGGAAGAACTCCTCCTTCCACTGAGGGAATACGCTCCACAGATCCCGGCGCAGGACAGTTCCGGTTCGATGCCAGATGGGCAGCTCCCGCTCCACCAATTCCTGATAAGAGCCGGTCTCCACCATCTGAACGGCGTCTCGTACCGCACCCTCCAGCCAGGCGGTGAATGGGGCGATGTCATAGGGGAAGGCGCGCTCTTTGCGGCTGTCCACCTCCAGCACATGGCGATGGCCCAGGAATACCGCCCGGTATCCGATCTCCTGATCCTCGCCGGCGGCAAAGTGGAACCACGCTGCCTCCTCCGGGAACTTGGAATGCCACCAGGTTTCAAACCCCTCAAAGCTCTCCACCTGGCCGTCCGCCCGTAGCTCCTCAAAGCTGCCGAAGTCTTCGATGGTACCTCGCTCCGCACGGAGCCATAGTTCCCAGCTTGTGTTCTCCGGGCCTGGCTCCAGCCGATGGAGAAGGCGGAAGATTCGGTCGATGGCCGCATAGGATGTCTCGTCATAGGTGAAGGAGCAGTTGATGTTTCGGTATTCCACCCGACCCAGCCAGTTGATGTAGTGCTTGATCTCCGGCGCTTTCATGTTTCCACCTCCTCAGTATCCGTATCCCCATCCTCCGTTTCCTCAAACTGGAGTCGGAAGAGGGCAGTGTGCTCTCCCACAAGATCGGGGTATTTGTAATAGACATGGCGGCAGAGGGTTTTGTACAGTTCAAGGAGCCTCGGATCATCTCCGAAGTCCACAAGCCCGTCCATGATTCGCTCGATCTCCCGCTCCTCAGTGATCCTGCCGTTCAACACCTGCTCTACCAAACGGCTGTATTGCTGATATGCGGCGTCCATTAGGCGGAAAATCTCCTGGACGATCTCACGGATTGCGGCAAAGCACGCCTCCTGCTCCTTGGCCTCCGGTCTTTCTTCCTCTGTCATAATGTGTTCCCTCCCGTCAAGAGCTGCGGCGCAGCCTCCACGCTGTGGAAGAGGAAGTGCATCCGGTCGATATGCTTGTCAATATGCCAGTGTCCACAGAACCAGTGGTCGTATTTGAGTTTCCGCTCGATCTCCTCCAGCCATTTCTCGGTAGAGTCGTCCACGGTACTCTGGTCGATCATCGGAAGAAAGGCCTCGCGAGGCTCATACGGATAGGGACAGGTGTGGGAGAGGACGGTATCTACCTGCCACCCGCAGGCGTCCAGCGTCTGGATAACCTTGTCCTTGATCTCCTGGGAAGGCTGCTCATCCGGCCACCAGCCGTAACCTCTGGCCAGCCGGTAGAATTTGTCCACGCTGTAAGCTCCGCCGATGACCAAGTGTCGGAGACCTTCCAGATCAAAGATCTCACCATCCATAGCAAACAGCAGACGTGGAAAGGCTTCCTCTACCCAGACTGTCCCGCCGTTCCACTGCTTCGTCCGATAGGAAGAGATGCTGGCCGGCCGGATCTCATGGTTGCCGTGGATGCAGAGCATCGTCGGCTTTACGGCGGTAAGAACTTTCTTCATCTCTGTGTCTCGCCGGTTTCGGTAGTAGTTCGCTCCTACATCTCCAAGCAGAACCAGAGTATCCTGCTCTGTCAGCTTCTTGCTGTCGCAAAACTGTATGACCTCATAGGGGTCTCCGTGGATATCACCCGTGTAATAGATCATTGGTCATTCCACCTTTCTTTTCTCATTATACCAACTCGGAAGCCCCATATCCGGGACTTTCCAAAAACATATCCACCGTTCCAAAAATATATCCAGCTTTACTGGCATAGATCGACCGGCAGTCAATGCTCGTGACTTCCGGTTGATTGCTTTCTCAGGTTCAGATGGTAAAATCAAAGTTATCTGGTTTACCGTATCTGCCGTGATGCTCTTTCAAGGAAGCTTTCAGCGATTTTATAACATCCAGGAGAATCAGCATCTCATAGGTGCTGCAATCCGAAAGGAGCAGGGCGATTTCTTCGCTGGCGCACCGTTCAGTGCTGGTGACTTGCTCCATCAAAAGCCGGTCGGGAGATACGCCCAACGCATTGGCGATAAGCACAAAGGTGTCAAGGCTCATGCTCTTGATCCCGCTCTCTATGTAGCTGATGTAAGATGGCGTTTTATCCACCAGTTCAGAGAGCATCGCTTGCGAAAGGTGGTTGCGCTGGCGGACTTCACGGATGTGTTTTCCAATGACTTTGTAGTTCAGGCTCATAATAAGACCTCCAAAAAAATTTTGCAGTCTTATTATAGTGTTTAGATTATATCATCAACTTGGCCTTATATCAATTTCACCTCAAGTTGATATACTCTTAGAAATAGATAATCTGGAGAATATATTTGAGGGGGGAAGCCGATGACGGAACATGATTTGACCGAGAGCCAGCTGATCGGCTCCCGTATTCGAGATGCGCGGATCAATCGCCGGATGAGCCAGGCCGATCTTGCTGCGAAGGCCAATATCTCGCTGCCGCATATCAGCAATATCGAAAAAGGCAAGACGAGCATGAAGTTGGAAACCTTTATCCGAATCATCGAAGCCCTGCAAGTGTCTGCTGATTCCCTTCTTCGGCCCGATGTGCCGGAGGTGAGAAGTCTATACCAGAGCGAGTTTGACGAGCTGCTGGCCGACTGCTCTCCCAAGGAGCTGGATTCCATCCTGAAGATTGTTCGTGAGTTGAAATCCACTATGGCCAGACGGGATGACAATACCTGAAAATTTGCGAGCTGGAATTGCCGGCTCGCTTCTTTTTTTCTCATCTATCGACCAGAAGTCAACACCTTGACTTCTGGTCGATTTTGTTATTAGTCTGCAGATTATATAATGGCCTGGAAGAGAAATAACACAGGGGGAGCAAATATGTCAGATCTGGCCGTTCAAAATAGAGAGTCAGAGCAGGAAGTTATGCCCTCATTTGATTTCCTGCTGGAAAGGGAGACGGAACGAAACACCCTTTTAGCGGAACATCGTGCCTGGTTAAAGGAAATCAAGCGGGAACGCCCGCTTCCCAAAACACATTACCGTGTGGCGGTATACATCCGCTACTTCAACCAGACCCGCTATGAGGACTATCTCTCAGCTCATAAAAAGCAATTTCTTGATACACTGGCTCTCTGCCCAAACTGGAAGTTTGTCGGTTTCTATGTGGACGAGGGCAGCACTGCGCCCAATATGGAGAGCGCCCCGGAGTGGTCAAGGCTCCTTCAAGACTGCTACGAGGAAAAGGTCGATCTGATCATTACCCAGAAAGCAAGCAATATCTCGAAGAAGCTCTCCGAGCTCTCTTTCTGTACGCGCCTCTTGGCAGCACTCCCAAAGCCAGTGGGCGTTTACTTCGTTTCGGAGGATATTTATACGCTGGCTTCCTATTACCAGGAGGATCTACACGACCCCTACTTTTTGCCAGATCCCGGTTGGAAGATACTCCCTGATGACGAACCCCGGAGGGAAATGCTGCATGATTGACAAGTCCACACGCAAACAGCTTGCGGAACGGAAAGAACGGGTCCGTCGGCGTATCAACACAAAAGTTGACCCGGAGAACTATGAATTCATTCCGGCTAAAAAGCCCATCGACTATTACGACAATGATATAAGGCAGCGGGTCGCCGTGTATGCCCGTGTCTCCACAGACAATGTCCAGCAGACTTCCTCCTATGAGCTGCAAAAGAAATACTATGAAGATTTTGTTGTGCATCATCCCAACTGGACATTGGTCAAAATCTATGCGGATGAGGGCATCAGCGGGACTTCTCTGGCTCATCGGGACGAGTTCAACAGCATGATCGCCGATTGCCGCAGCGGGAAAATCGATATGATCATTACCAAAAGCGTGTCTCGCTTTGCCCGGAATGTGGTGGACTGTATCAGCATGGTGCGAATGCTTGCGGAGCTGCCCAGTCCTGTCGGGGTATTCTTTGAGAGCGAATGTATCTTCTCCCTCAAAGACGATTCCCAGATGGCGCTTTCGTTTCAGGCCACCATGGCTCAGGAGGAGTCTCACATCCGCAGCCGGAGCATGGAGACCTCCTTGCGGATGCGGCTGGACGGAGGTCTGCCATTGACGCCCAAGCTGCTGGGGTATTCTCACGACGCAGATGGAAACCTGGTCGTCAACCCGGATGAAGCCCCCACGGTAAAACTCATCTTCTATATGTATCTGTACGGATATTCCACCTCCGACATTGCGGCGGCGCTCACCGAGCTGGGCAGGAAGACTTATCTGGGGAATGTCAAGTGGACATCCAACTCCATTGTCCAGGTCCTTCGCAATGAGCGGCATTGCGGGGATGTACTGACCCGGAAGACCTTCACCCCCAACTATCTGAACCACAAGGCCAGAAAGAATCGGGGGGACAGACCCCAGAGCCTTTACCGGAACCACCACGAGGGCATCGTTTCCAGAGATGATTTCATTGCGGTTCAGCATCTTCTGAACAACTCCAAGTATGGCAACCGCTCCATCCTCCCGGAGCTGCGGGTGATCGACAGCGGCCTGCTCAGAGGGTTCGTGACCATCAATCCCCGCTGGGCTGGATTTAAGCCGGCGGATTATTACCAAGCGTCCGCCAGTATCCATCCGCCCGATGAGCAGCAGGCGGATGCATCCCTGCCCTCGAGCATCACATTGGTTCCGGGAAATTTTGATATGAGAGGCTTTGAAATCGCCCGCAGTGAATTCTTTGATAATTATCACCGTCCCTATGTACTGTTTCAAGACAAGAGGATCAAGTTCAGCACCACATGTGTTCGGTCTTTTGGGAAAGACAACCATGTGGAGCTGCTGGTCAACCCTGTGGAGATGAAGTTCGCCGTCCGTACAGCGGCGAAAAGCAGCCGCAACGCAGTCGTGTTTTCCAAGCTGTCAGACGGAAAGTATCAGCCCAGGGATATCGCCGGTGCGGCCTATGTAGAAACGCTTTTTCAGTTATTTGGCTGGAGTCCGGATTTAAAATACCGGATCGCCGGAGCGCTGTTTCAAACCGAAACTGAATCTGCGTATATTTTTGATGTCAATGATGCGGAAGCGTTTATTAAATCGTACCTGCTTTCCGGTTCAAAAAGCACGGAACAGGCAAAGGAGCCTGTACAGCCCCTTTCTGTCTCCGGCAAACGGGTGCGGGCAGTCCCGGAGGAGTGGATCGGCTCTTTTGGCAAGCAATATTACCTCCACCAACAGTCTTTCCCGCCCGTCTGCGATCAGAGTGAGGAAGACTGGAAAATCCGCATGGAGGGCCAGTTGTATGAAACCGGACAGAAACTCCGCGTAACAGGATTTGACGTGCTGCGTGACTATATCTGTCAGGAACTCGGTCAGCGCGGGAAGGAGGAATCCTAAATGTTTGAAGAAAGTCGGGAAAATACCGGCGGCGTAATCGCCGGAATGCTTCGTTCCCTGGAGGACGGGCATTTGGATAATGTTCCGTCTGCTGAATTAGAAAAAGCGGAACCGGCAGCTTCTCCCGCAAACAGCAGTAGTGATGAGGTTCTGGAGATGGCCGGTGACTTTAACTACGATGGCTACCAAGTGGTACGCCGTGAGTTCTTCGCCCATATTAATGAGCCGTCTGTAACGTTCAACAATTACAAATTTTATGTAAATACCGCCTGCCTGAACCGCTTCCCACAAGTTGATTATGTGCAGGTATTGGTCAATCAGGAGAGCAGGATCTTGGCGATCCGTCCCTGTCGGGCGGAAGATCGGGATGCCTGCGCCTGGTGCACCAACGGCTCCGGCAGACGCAAACCGAAACAGATCACCTGCAAGATTTTTTTCGCCAAAGTGTTTTCACTGATGGGCTGGAATCTGGACTATCGATATAAGCTCCTCGGGCGGATAATCCATGCCAGGGATGAGTGGCTCATCGCATTTGATCTCACAGCGACCGAAGTGTATCAGCGGCTGCAAAAAGACGGCCAGAAGCCCAAGTCTTCTCGAACTCCCGTGTTTCCGGAGGGCTGGAAGACGCAGTTTGGACTCCCGTTCCGGGAACACCAGAAATCTATGCAGGTAGACATTTTTGAAGGATATGCTGTATATGGGTTGCGCGATAACATCGCTCCTGCTGCATCAGAGCAGTCAGACGAGGCTGCCTCTGATACTGGTAGTAAGTCCGTTTTGGGAGGACAAGGACATGAATCATGAAAATCAATTGCAGGCTTACTTAACGCTGGACCCTGCGCGAAACCGGATTCGAATCCACAGGCAAACGATTCGTCTCTTGAAGAATCCTGCGTATGTGCAATTCCTGGTAAACCCTGAAGAACTGTATATCGCCGTTCTCGGATCGGACAAACCTATTTCAGGCGGGACCGCAAACAAGGTTCGGATGTCAAGTACATCCCAGCAGTCTATAGAATTCTATAGTACGATCCTTATCAAAAACTTTTCCGAACTGCTGGGTGGCTTTGACCTGAGATTTAATTACCAGCTGACCGGTGAGATCGATCAAGTCAACCGGGTCGCATATTTTTCCCTCAAAACCGTCAAACAGCTGGAACGCAGGAGGCTACATGACAGAGAAAGCATTTAGGCAGCTTAACATCGATCCGGAATTCAAAAACTTGATTCGTCCACTTCGCCGGGAGGAATACCGGCAGCTGGAGCTGAATCTGGTCGTGGAAGGATGCCGGGAAGATATCATCGCATGGAATGATACCATCATCGACGGTCATAATCGCTATGAAATATGCAATAAAATGCGCATTCCTTATGGAGTCAAGGAGCTGGATTTTCCAAGCAGAGATGCTGCCATCGCCTGGATCTGTGCGAATCAACTCGGACGACGCAACATCTCAGAAGAAACCAGGAAATATCTGATTGGGAAACAATATGAAGTGGAAAAGAAAGTACAGCGAAATAGGAATGGCTATAATCAGTACCGTCCGAACCCCAACATTGCTGTGGGGAGAGGCCGCCCAATAGATGAAGAGAGCGGCCGGCGAACAGCAGCCCGGCTGGGAAGGAAGTATCATGTGTCCGGCGCAACCGTACAGAAATATGCGAAATACAGTGCAGCATTAGATACCATTGAACAAAATGCTCCTGAGCTTGTTCCGCACATTCTTTCCGGGGCATATAAGATTTCTTTCGAAAATATCGTTGCTCTATCAGAAATGGAACCCGAAGAATTGAGAGCACTTAGTAAAAAAATCGGAAAAAATCCCTATGCTTTCGCTCGTTACAGTGAATCGAGACGATGCCTTTATTCCGACGCTTCTGCCAAGCCCGGCACAGCGGCGGCAGAGCAGCCGGCAATCAAGACGATGCCCGCCTATGACCCGGATGCGGAAGTTGCTGGACTTACTCTTACGATCCCCTCCTGGATGAGCTCCATCGACCGGACAAAGTCCATGGCACATTTGGAAGCAATCTCACCTGCTGCCAGACAAAACCTCTTGGCGGCGTTGACTGAATTAGAAGGAAAAATCCAGGAAATGCTCAATGCAATTGAGGGGGAATCCTAATGGAAGATTATAGTATGTTTGTTCCCAATGTTCACTTCGAACAGATTCCCATCAAGAACCTCGTATCCAATCAGGAGTACCAGAGGAATATTTCCGAACAGCATGTGCTGAATGCTGCGGCACACTTTGATCTGTATCAGATCAACCCTGTGAAGGTGAGCCGTCGAAATGGGGTCAACTATGTCTTCAATGGCCAGCACACGGTGGAGATCGTCGCCCTGGCCTCTGGCTCTCGTGAAACGCCAGTCTGGTGCATGATATACGATGATCTGAACTACGAGCACGAGGCAGATATCTTCGCCAACCAGATGAAGTTTGTCAAACCGCTCCGTCCCTATGAAGTGTTTATGGCAAATGTGGAAGCCGGGAATCAGGAGCAGCTTATGATCAAAGATCTGGTAGAGTCTTATTCTCTTTCCATTGGCCAGGTCAGAAACTATGGCGTTGTCTGTGCTGTCTCTACGCTTGAAAATATATATGAGCGGTTCGGTTACCACGTACTTGATCGAACACTCAGACTCTGCGTAGGCACATGGGAGGGCGATATGAATTCGCTTTCCGCCAATATGCTCAACGGAATCGCCAGATTGGTATACACCTTTGGCGACACATTGAAAGATGAAACCTTCAAGGAAAAAGTGGGGGAAATGTCGGTCAAGCTGCTTTCGAGGACAGCCAAGGAACGACGCCCCGGTTCTATGGGCTATGCCGAGGCGATGCTTCTGGCCTATAACCGCAAATGCAAATATCCGCTTAAATGGACCAAGCTCTACGAGAAGAATGTGGGGAACAATGAAGGACTGGACATTGATACGGACATGGACGTGGATGAGGGCGGGGACTCTTTTGAGGGAGCCGCCAAAGAATAAGCAAACGGACGGTTCCACCAGGAATCGTCCGTTTGTGATCTTATCATGGAAGGGAAAAGGCGGGGCGCATATACTCTATCGCTCCTCGGCTGAGACCATACTGCCCGGCCAACTGTTCCCAGTGTCCGGATACTGTTTTGCAGACCTCCTCTGCAGCCTGTTCCGCTTTCTGCGGGGCAAGGCCGAAATAATCGGCTACTTCCAGAGCCAGTTCCAAGTCAATGGTGTTATCATACTCACTCACATTGAGGGAAAGCCGGTCCCCCGAGGGGACTGGGTTCACATCATAGAGAGGGGCCAGCCGCCAGCCGGTGGGTGTCAGAAGGAAACCATGGTTGCGCAGGTGGTCGTCAGTATTGGATACCGCCATGCTGAACACGATCCGCTTCCACAGCTCGGCCAGATCCTGCCGGGGTGATGCCCCGTTGGCCCGGATGAACGCCGCCAGATCCAGATAGCTGCTTCCGTCCGCTGCAGAGGCTCCATCGGTCTTGCCCAGCAGGGTCATGGCTGAGGCGAAGTGGATGCGACGGCTGCCGTTTCGGTCAAATCGCTTGACGAGAAAGGTACTGCCGGTCTTGGAGAACGTCTCCAATTTGGATTCCGGAACATCCAGTCCGCAGAGCCGTGCCAGGTCATGGACGACCTTCTCCCACGCGCCGCTGTTATATTCATCATGCTTGGAAGGGAACTTGGCAATCCACAAGGCACCATCTGTGGCCTGCACCGTAGCTTTGGGTCTTGCGCCTCCCAAGGAGGAGCCGGGGGCCAGAAGCTCACGCAGCCATTTTTCATTCAGGCCGCTCTCATCGTTCTCGAAAGCGATAGAGGCGTTTTCCAGCGTCCGAAGGTTTACCCATGGAGGCGTCGCAAATGCTTTATCGTTCGAAAGAAATTCGCCCCCTTCTTCCAAGCTGAACCGCAGCGCACCCATACGGGATTCATCGTAGACCCCCAACAGGAAGTCGCTCTCGGTGAGCTTACGGGGCTTGCGGTCCTCTTTGCGAGCGTCGATGGCCTCCTTGCGCTTCATCAGCAGACGCCCCCAGCGATCCGGACAGGAGTCGGAAAACAGGCCAAAGAGCTGCTTGTTCAGCGGCACATACTGCCGCCCGCGGTAAAGAGCCAGATCCGGGTCCAGAGAGAAGGAACTCTCGGCGGATGACAGCCAGGCTGGATCATACTCAAAGGAAAAGGTTTCCTGTCCGCGGACGAAGCCGCAGCGCAGCCGCCCCAGCAGAGTGGGTGCCTCTCCACGCCAATTTTCATATACATAGATGGTCTTTTCGTCCTGCGCCATGGGCTACTCTCCTTTCTTGGGTGCCCGCCGTCTGGTGGGCAGCGCCAGATCTTGTAGCTTCCTGCCGAATTCATCATCTTTTGCAATAAGCAGCAGGTCGCTGTCCATATTGTTTAATGCGTGCAGCACAGCGGCATAGGAGCCGATGGATACCGTAGGGGTGCCTTTCTCAATGGATATCAGAGTGGCTCGGCTGATCCCGGCACGCTCTGCTACCAATTCCAGGCTCAACTTCCTGCGCAGGCGGGCCAGGCGGATCTGCTCACCCATCTGTGCCAGGATCTCCCGTGTTTGCGGCATGATGACCGCAGCTTTTTTTGCCATGCACAATCGCCTCCTAACATAAATTATACTATATTATTTCGGCGATTATGTCAATTATATTTGAAGTTATCAACTTTCTTTTTCCGGGCGTTCTTCGATAAGGTACCCTCCTCCGAAGATAATGTCCAGTCTCCCGTCGGGATACACCTTCACACACTCAATCATTTGGTGGACGATGGTATCGTCGTACTCCATCTTTTTGGATGCTCGGTCGGCGATGATCTGCTGTAGTTTAAAGATTCGGCTGTCATTCACCTGATCGGAAGCAAGTGCTTCTTCGAGTTTCTGAATCCGTCCCTGCAGGAGTTCAATGGTATCGGAAAGTTCTTTGAATTCAGCTTCGTGACTCTCGATACCCTCTCCGCTTTCCACGCTCTCATTGATAAGAGATACCATTTTCCGATTCAGCCCATCTATTTTCCGCCGGAGCAGGTCGATCTCATCTGTGCCTCCGGTTAGACCGATTGCTTCACCAATGGTTGCCCGCATGAGTGCCATATAAGTGGACTCGTCTTCCTCGTTGAATCGGTTGATTGCCCGAACAATAGCGGCGTGGAGGGCGGTCTCATCTACCGTGAGCGAGGTTTTGCAGTAGCGTTTTCCATAGTCTAAGCGGCTGATGCAGCGCCAGACAACTCGCTTTTTTCCTCGGGATGTCCAGGTCACGCGCTTATATCGACTTCCGCATTCGGCGCAGATCATCACATTGGATAGTGCGTACCGGGAGTATTTTCCGGTGGCTGTGGTAGCCGTTTTGGTGGAATTTGGCTCCCGGCTCATCCGCCTGGCGAGTTCTTCCTGCGTTTTGTGAAAGAGCTCTCGGCTGATGATACCAACATGGCTATTCTGTACATAGTACATGGGTGCCTCACCCGTGTTTTTGCGGCGAACCTTGCCAATACAGTCAATTGTGACCGTCTTTTGAAGGATGCTGTCCCCGCAGTATCGTTCATTCCGGAGAATACCCTTAATCATGCTCGCAGAGAAGGAGAAGCGTTTTCCTGGTATCTGGAGATTTTCTTCTCTGAGTTTGGTTGAGATCCGGTTGATGGTTTCACCTGACAGGTACATATTGAAGATCCTCTCCACGATGGATGCCTCCTCCGGGACGATCTCCGGTTCTCCGTCTGCACCCTTGCGGTATCCCAGGAGGCACTTATAGTTGAATATGGGCTTGCCCTCCTGAAATCGCTTACGAAAAGTCCAGGTGACATTCTTGCTGATGCTTTCGGATTCGGACTGTGCGAACCCTGCGTAGATGACCAGATAGAGTTCGCTGTCGATTTGCAGTGTGTCTATATTTTGCTCCTCGAAGTAGATGCCAATCCCTCTTGCCCTGAGCATTCGCACATGGTCCAGGCAGTCCACTGTATTACGGGCGAAGCGGGAAACGGATTTCGTGATGATATAGTCGATTTTCCCAGACAAGCAGTCGTTGATCATCTTCTGGAACTGGGGGCGCTTATCTGCACGTGTCCCGGAGATGCCCTCATCTGCGTAGAGTCCGGCGAACTCCCATTCGGATTTAGCGGCAATCATCTCGGTATATACCTTCTTCTGGTTGGTATAGGATGTGAGCTGCTCCTCGCTGTCGGTGGATACCCGGCAGTAGGCAGCAACCCGCCGCTGATGATACTGCTCCCTGTTGACGATCAGAGAGCGTTTTGGCTCAATAACCGATATTGTTTTCTTGGGTATCTTGGTTACATTCATTTTCTTCATCTCCGATCTCGACATCGGTCTTGGTATGTAGGATCACCTTTCCTCCGCTGCCAAGCGTCAGGTAGGCGGCGATGTCACTAAAGTAAGCCGGGCTGAATTCCTCCTGGGGAGTCATAAGGCTAACCCGCTTCCTGGCGATGGATGCGGTGATCTGCAGATGGGCATCGGTCTCAGCATAGAGCCGCTCTGCCATTTCGATTGTTTTGACGATAATCAGCGCATCGCTTGGGTCATCCCGCTCCAGCTCGGCATCTATTTCCCGGTTGATCTGCTTAGCTTCCGCCGACAGTTCTTTTCGTTTTTTGGGGCGAGGGATGAGGAGATAGCTATTGGCTATGATGCGGTTCATCAGGATTGTCACCTTTTCCAACAGGTGGGTATCAGAAATCCGGATGCGCTGACCGCAGTCTGGGTTGGTGCACTCCCAACCCTCCCGAATACGATGCTTACTGCTCACCCTTCGCCGCATAGGGGCCCCGCACTCCTCACATCGGACCAGATCTCGAAATAGGTCGATCCCCTTCAGATTTTTCTCGAATGTATTCCGTTGGCGGGCGGTTTTTACGGCAGCTGCTTCTTCATACTGCTCTTCTTCAATGATAGGATCATATTCCCCATCGCCAATGTATTTGGCGTTTCCAATGATTCGTGCGATACGAGCTTTATCCCACACATCCGTTCTCTCACTATAGGGGATCTTCCTCTCAGTCAGCAGTTCGGCAATACTTTGGAGGGATGCGCCGTTGATGTAGGCGCTGAATATCTCGCGGATAACCGTAGCTTCATCCTGTGCGATGACTGTCCTTCCATTTCTCATGGTGTAACCATATGGGATATAGCGTATCTTCTTCATAGCGAGGTTCCTCTCTATCAGAGCATTTCTGTGAATCTCAGCCCGCCAATGAGGGTGACGGTCATTTCATCTCGGCGGCTGATACTGATGGCCTGAACGATCTCAGTAAACAGCTTCTCATCGAAGCGGTCCAGGGGTTCCTCGAACTCTTCCAGCCGTTTTTTCAGCCGCGTCAGTTCCTCTATCATATGGGTAATACCCGAGGAGAATTCACATTGACGCTCTCGCTTCAGCCGGCGCAGCTGGTCATTGATCTCCTGCACCTGGGCCTTGTGGATCTCGTCTTTGAGATATCCCTTTGCATGGAGCTGCTCAACCATCACCAACTTGGCGTTCAGATCTGCAATGCTCCGGCTGATCTCCCTTGCGGCCGTGTTTTTCTGTTTTCGCTTCAATTCAGCAGATTCCAGCCTGAGCAGTGTCTGCCCAAGAATGTCGTACTCAGAGAACCGAAGTTTATTTACCATAGCGATGAAAGCATCGTAGATTCGTTCCTCGCTGTAGTAATTAGAGTCACACTGTGTACGATCCTGAATGTGTTTGGAGCATCCCCACTTTGCAGTCCCGGAAACCTGCCTCCTGCGAAAATACGAGCCGCACTCAGAACATTGAATGCGGCTCGTAAGAGGGTAAATATTTTGCGTTGTGGTTTTCCCGAAAACATCATGACGCTTTTTGAGGAGAAGCTGGACCTTGTCAAAGGTATCGCGGTCAATGAGTGGAGCGTGCGTCATTGTGGCATAGAACATATCCTCTTGGCCTCGATTGCGGAACTGTTTGAAAGGGACTGTGGTGTCGCGATAAGTTTTCTGGTATTTACTATCACCGCAGTACCGTTCATTCCCAAGGATATAAGCAACTTTGGTGGAACGCCAGGTTGATTTCCCGGTCTTAGTTTTGATACCCTTGCTGTTGAGATCGCGTGCAATCTCCGGTGTGGATTGGCCCCGCAGGTAGTTTTCGAATATCATGCGGACGATGGCTGCCTCCGGTTCATAGACTACAAGTGCCTTATCTACCAGCCGGAAGCCGTAAGGAGCGTTGCTGTCCACATATTCCCCTGTTTGCATCCGCTTCACGATAGAGAGACGCTGGTTCTGGGAAATTGCTTTGGATTCCTCCTGTGCGATGGCAGAGAAGGTATTGAGCAGCATCTCATCTCCGAGTGCCAGGGTGTAGATTCCCTCTTTCTCGAATTGCACCCCCACGCCGAGCAATTTCAGCTTCCGGACATATTCCAGAGACTCCTTGGCATTCCGAGCAAAGCGGGATACGGATTTGGTGACGATCAGGTCGATTTGGTGCTGTTCGCACATCTTGATCATTCGCTGGAATTCGGTGCGGTTCTGTGCATTCATGCCAGACAGCCCTTCGTCAGCGAATATCTCCACCAGTTCCCACTCTTTTTTCCTCTGAATGAGGCTGGTATAGACCCGGATCTGGTTAGCGTAGGAGTTCTGCTGATCCGCCGAATTGGATGATACCCGGCAATAGGCGGCAACTCGCACTTTGCGGATTTCCTGCCTGGTGATGGGCGAGATGAGTTTTGCTTGCGGCATCAACGGGACCCCCTTTCTGGTCGAACTTTGGATTGTACTACATTTTGGTACGATCCTCTTTTCAGTTTCAAGCAACATTATATTCAACAAGGAGATAAAGTCGATTGAAAGAATGCAAATCAAACGAATTTCTACATAGTCAACAGACTGTGGCGTTCCAAGGCGACCAATTTAGACGATGCCGTCCCAACAACTAATCCGCAATTACAAGGTCTGAACCGGTAAGCTTTTGATAGTAGCGTTTGGCGCGTTCATATTCTGCTGGGGTGATAATAGCGCCATCCCGCATTGACTTCAGTACGGCCACGATAAACAGAAAATTGGCACTCTTGGTCTGCGACATGGTAATCATAGTGTGAGCCCTCCCAGTTATGAATATGAATTGATACCACAAAAATAGGGGTCACCCGCTTTGGTTGTGGAAGCCTCGGCTTTCCAACTACATGATGGGTGACCCCCATTGCTTCTGATATCAAGACAATTGAATGTCTTATTTTGCCTGTATTCGACACCACTTCCCCAGGCTGGGCGGTCAGCTAAACTGCGGTGGGCACCGCACTCCGGGAATCTAACCCCTCCGAGGATCTCTCCGAGCTGTCCCCATTGCTTGAAACTGTGGCTGGACAGGGGTACCATTATAGGCAGATGAGGTCGTGGCGAAACAGGCTGCCAAACCTGCTTTTGGATCAGAGGACCCGCTGGGCACCTTATAGGCCGTCATTGATAGAAGAGAAAGGCGCCTTTCGTCCGCTTTTCTTCTACAGGTGGTCATCGCGCTCTGTCCGCATCGCTCGCTCATTGCTGATGTTATTTAGCTGCCGGATATTCAGTTGAAAAGGTGCAATGAAGGCGTCTTCACAACCCCTTCACTTTTCAACGGACATCGTTTAAGAAAACCACAACCATTAGTCAAAAATATTTTTGGCTTTTTTTGAATGAGGCGAATTGCATTCTGGACACTCTGATAGCTAACACCCATTTGGTCGGCATAAGCTTTGTAACTGATCCCGTTTAAGATGCAGGCTTGATAAATACGATATTGGGTAGGGGTAAGGCTCTCGCGCAGAATTCTCTCCAGCATTTTTGTGGCTATTTCTTCCGTATAATCTCTGGTGTCGGCTAACCAGATAGAGTCTGTCACATTTTCGGGAAGCAAATCCAGAGAGAGAACCGTTGGAGCAGCTTTCCCTTCTCTAGATTGTCCCTGCTCCGGAGATAAGGTGCGCCGGAGTCGCTTCTCCTCTGAACGTAGAACCTGCATGACGGAGCGTTCCACCTCTGTTATCTCACCGGTAGCCTTGATCCGAACCATGCATTTTCCTTCTGCTGTGGTCCATAGATCGTAATCGAATTCAACTGGGGTCCTCGGGATACTCATTGTCTTGTCCTTTCCGCTGGCATGAGGCCGCGGGAAGGCAAGACAACAATAGAGCCGCATGACGGTGGTCGTTCTGTCCATGCCGATAAACAGAGTCTTTCGACTCAGTCCATGCGGCATCAGGATGACTTCACCTATCAGGCGGCTCCACAGCTCAGCTATGTGATTCAGTTTTTATTTCGTTCTCCCTCTAACGAAGGCAAAATACGATTTTTCTCATGCTCAAAACATCGAAGACGGTGATCTTTCCGCACTTTTTGCACTTTGTTTCGACATGACCTCTTGTGTCCTCATATACGACGATAGAGTTATGTTGGCAGTACGGACATTTGATATATCGCGGTTTTTGCGCCGCAATTGCCTCCCGTGCCCGGATAATTTTGCTCAACATTTCTGCGGAAGGCTCTGTAATGCGAATATTTTTACTCATGCCCACACCTCCAGTGGATCAACAAACTCTACATACGGACGCTCTTGTAGATACCCAAGCTGCCGGAGACGAATCACGGCGGCAGACTTGGACACGCCAAGTGCATGACAGAGAAGTGAAAGTACCAACTTGTCCGCATATGAAAACCTCCCTTCATAGCTTATCAGTGTGCGATTTTGAGCGAAAAACCGCATGGCCCGATTTATCTCTGCCTGGGGCATGAGCAGGGCGGCCCCCAAGGCATTGGCCTGCCACTCGTTCCAGTCCTCTCTGCTCTTTAGGTCTCGTAGGGAGTAGGATCGCCGATCCGAGTAGAATCCACGGCACTTTTGCTGGGACTCCTCGGACTCCATCTGAAACAGGATTTGATGTGCGCACTCATGCGCCAAGGTAAAGCGGCGCTTGCCGCACAACTTTTTGACCTTGCCGGCCTCCAGAAAGCTGGAATCCAGAAGAATTTGATTTTGTTTGAGTTCGATGGTACGAACTACTCCCATTTCCTCAATGATGTATTCGGCATCAGCATAACTGGTCAGACCGCAGATACACCCATCTGCGGACAATCGGGCAAATCGAACGCTTAACCCCAGGTACTCGCGAGCGAACTGGTCGATGGGTGTTGCGCGAACTTTATTATTCCTTAGGGCATTGCTGCCGCAGTAGAAGAACTTGTTGAAGTCCTGAATTACAGCTGCACCGATATCCTCTATTTGGCGTAGAGAAAGAATCATTGACTTGCCTCCTTTGCTTCCACGAACCATTTGTTTCCTTCGCTGAACAGGAAGGTTTCTTTACCGTGGATCATGACAGTATATCGGATTCCACCTCCGCTCACCCGGGAAGAAGCGGCTCTGCACTTGTACTTCAGCCGGTCAATTTGATAGATACGACCATTTGTCCAGCGGATGAACCGGGGATGAACCACACCGTTTTGGTCTACATCAAGATTGACAGAGACATACTCTTTTCTGCATTGTACCTCCATTACAATATCCTCCGTTTTCTTTCCGGATGTACGAACATTTTTTCGTGTTTTAGATTGACAAAAACTCTGTTCGTGTGTTAACATCTAAATGCGAACAGAGTTTCGTGTTGCATTTCCATTATATCCAGAACAAATTTTCGTGTCAATCCCGAATTGCGAAAAAGTGTTCGTCCTAATGGCAGAGAAATAGAAAGAGGTGCCTTTATGGGGTTTAAAGAACGTCTGAAAGAAAAACGGCTTGAGGCTGGTTTAACACAGGCAGAACTTGCAGAAAAAGTTTCTGTAACAACGCGGACGATTCAGAATTATGAGATGGGTTCCAGGAAACCTGGCAACATGAAGGTGATTGGTGATTTAGCTACCGTCCTTGGTACAACTGCAGATTACCTTCTCACCAGTCCGGATATCTATTCGGTGGAAGCATATCAGAAGGGCGGTGCAAAAGCGGCGCGGGACATCGATGAGTTGGTCAGTGAGGTGACTGGCTTGTTTGCCGGCGGCCAACTTTCTGAAGATGCACTTGAGGGTGCGATGCGTGCCCTCAACGATGCCTATTGGATGGCCAAGGAGCGGAATAAGAAATTTACGCCAACAAAATATCGCCAGCAGGAGGAGTAAGTCCAATCTGTGGGACCTATGCTGTGAGATAATAATGATGAATATCCGCAAGACGGAGGTGGGCTTCATGACCAGTAAAATGCTCTCCAAAGTCGGCGCATCCCTGGTGCGGCGCTTCGGAACACGCGATCCTTTCCAGATTGCAAGAGAGTTGGGGATTTCTGTTCTTCTATGTGAGGATTTTGGCTCTCTGAAGGGAATGTACCGCGTCATCAAACGAAATCGCTTTATTTTTTTGAATAAGGATCTGGGTGATAGAATGCTCCGCATTGTCTGTGCCCATGAGCTTGGACACGATCAGCTCCATCGGAAGCTGGCGCAGGCAAACAGTCTGCACGAATTTATGCTTTATGACATGACCACGCGGCCAGAATATGAGGCAAACATTGTTGCTGCCGAAATTATGATAGACAATGAGGAGCTGCTGGACTATATCTATACCTATCACTATTCTGCTGAGCAAATCGCAAGGGCAATGGATACAGACATTAACCTGGTCGCCTTAAAAATAGCACACCTGACGGAACTCGGATACGATTTACGTCCGGTGAATCATAGAAGTGATTTTTTGCGGCAGTAGCAGTAGTGCTACTAGGAAGGATTTCTCCATGAAATACAAGTTGTACCGTTCTTTTGGAAATTTAGATAAAGACATCCGTAGGCATGAGCTGGTTGCCGTGGAGTATGGCATGAATCTGGAGGCAGTTACAGATGCCCTAATTCGTGCGGTATCCGATGATCTGGCGGGAACGCCTGAATATGCGAATTATGAAACCGCAGCTTTTGCCCCGGAGCCAGTTAAGGAATTTCGTCGTGTGCGGAGATACGACTATGAGATGACAGGTATTGTTTATCCCACTCATGCGGACAAAAACATTCTGATCGACTACGGTATTATTGAGGAATACGAACTTGAGAAATAATATTACATCCCCTATCTAGGATTGTTTTGGCGTTAAATAGTGAGAATCTAGAGGAGGCGATCTTAGCATGAAGCAAAGGTCTTATATCGCAATTGACCTAAAGAGCTTCTATGCCTCCGTCGAGTGCCGGGAGAGAGGTCTCGATCCTCTGGACACCAACTTGGTGGTTGCCGACGAGAGCCGTACCGATAAGACCATTTGCCTTGCTGTTACGCCGTCCTTAAAGGCATATGGGATCTCTGGTCGCGCTCGGCTGTTTGAGGTGGTCCAGCAGGTGAAGGAGGCCAACCGCGGTCGGCTTCACGATGCGCCTGGGCACCGTTTTTCTGGAAAGTCTTGCCTTCTCTCTGAATTAAATGCTACACTGGGACTGGAGATTGACTATCTGATTGCGCCACCGCGTATGGCTTACTACATGGAGTACAGCACACGCATCTACAGCATCTATCTGAAATACATTGCTCCAGAAGATATCATCGTATATTCCATTGATGAATGTTTATGGACGTCAGCAATTATCTATCCACCTACAAACTCACACCCAGGGAACTCGCAATGAAAATTATCCTGGATGTGATCGAGGATACCGGAATTACAGCCACTGCGGGTATAGGTACGAATCTGTATTTATGTAAAGTTGCAATGGATATCTTGGCAAAGCATATCCCCGCAGACAAGAATGGTGTGCGCATCGCCGAACTGGATGAGATGACCTACCGTCAGACCATGTGGTCCCACCAACCGCTCACCGATTTCTGGCGAGTTGGACGAGGATACGCCAGGAAGTTGGAGGCACATGGAATGTTTACCATGGGCGATGTTGCTCGAATGTCCGTACGCAATGAGGATCTGCTCTACCAGCTCTTTGGGAAAAATGCTGAGTTGCTGATTGACCATGCGTGGGGCTGGGAACCTTGTACCATCCAAGCGGTTAAGGCATATCATCCCAGCGAAAACAGCCTCGGATCCGGTCAGGTGCTGCATTGCCCGTATTCCGCAGAAAAGGCCCGTTTGGTGCTGAGGGAAATGGCAGAACAACTGGCATTAGACCTGGTTAGCAAGAAGTTGGTGACAGACCAGATTGTTCTGACGGTCGGCTATGATATTGAGAACTTAACCGATCAGGCACGGCGAAATCGGTATCATGGCCCAATAATCAAGGATCACTATGGCCGCGAGGTTCCAAAGCACGCCCATGGAACCGAGCGTCTGGACGATTATACCTCCTCTACCAAGAAAATCATGGGGACGGCTACAGCGCTCTTTGATCGTATTGTGAATACCGACCTCTTGGTGCGACGACTTAACATCGTCGCAGGTCGGGTGATTTCAGAGAGTGATGCGATGACTCGAGAGGGTGAATTTGAGCAGATGGATCTATTCACCGATTATGCTGCCGTTGAGGCCCGTCGAAAACAAGAGCAAACAGAACTGGATCGAGAGCGAAAAATGCAGGAGGTTATGCTTACTATTAAGAACAAATACGGGAAAAACGCCATCTTGAAGGGAATGAATTTAGAGGAAGGCGCAACAGCCAAGGACAGGAACGAGCAAATTGGAGGCCATAGAGCATGACGGAGAAGTATGAAGACATCATCAATCTGCCCCATCATGTTTCTGAGACAAGGCCACAGATGTCTATGTTGGATCGAGCTGCACAGTTCTCTCCTTTTGCTGCTCTCAGTGGTTATGATGATGCCGTCAAAGAAGCTGGGCGCCTGACAGATAATAGGGTGGAGCTTGGAGATGAAGGCCAAGATCTGCTGGACAGAAAGCTGCAGTATCTCCAAGAGATAATCGCTGATAGACCGGAGATAAGCGTTACCTTCTTTATTCCAGACGAGAAAAAGCCTGGTGGTTCCTATGCCATCCTTATCGGAAACCTAAAACGGGTTGACCTCTATGAGCGTCTTCTGGTGATGACAGATGGGAAAAAGATTCCGCTGGATGACATTGCCGATATAAAAGGAGACTGCTTTCAAGGCGTTCTGTAATTCTCTCCTATGTCAACCATGAAGGCTCAACAATTCAGTAAAATGTAGCCATCTATAAGGATATGGTTGCGTAGAGTCAGGTAGAGGTGGGCAGATCATGAATACCCTCAAATATTCTACCTGTAACATTACCAATGGGCTGGACAGATATCCGAACTCCTGCTATAATACTGAGGATATCTGGGTGTAGCGCAGTTGGTAGCGCGCTTGCTTTGGGACTGCATTCCCAGACATTCGAACCCCACACGCCGGACCAAACACTGCCAAACAGAGCGAAAGAGCATCAAACACCAGCAAAAAGCATCGGTTTTTCTCTACCCTTTTTCTCCATTTCTTGCAATCCCAAACACGGAAATATTCCAAACACGCCCTCTACATAGAAACATCTTCCATGACAAGCTGTCCGCATTCTGTATTGCCGGAAAGAGATAGAACTTGCCTGTCATATCCGGTTTTTGAACCGAAGTACATCTGTATCTTTTCTACCAAAAGCAAGAAAATCCACACCGCCATACCACTTGTTTAGATGCAAAATGACTTGGTCGGCGTTTTTGATCCCCGAGGCATTTCCATCGTTGCTGACGCCAATATACAGCGTGCCGTCTTTTGTATTAGCAAAGGCAATGACTTCTTTGCAGATATCTCCCACGGCCTCTGCATAGGTACAATACCCCAAACCTGAACATGAAAAAGAGCCCTTCTGGACAGGCGGCAGCGGATGCCGTACCTGGTTAAGAAGGGCTTTTTGACCATATATTTGATCACAGACAGCGTCGGAGCACACGGATACTGCGGTGACAGCTATAATTTCATTGCTGCGAGTGTAAGGAGAAGCCCCAACTGTTCCTGCTGTGTCTTCTGGGTCAGTTTTCTGTCCAAAATAGACCTGCCTATTTTGGAGGATTTGCCGCTTGACGGAACTTCAAAAACCAATATAATATTTTTAGAATCATTCTAAATTGGTGTTGGGTGCTATGACGAAGTATGGAAAGAAAATTTTAGAGATTGTGAGTTCCTCTCACAGTCATATGACGGCTGAGGAAATTTTTTACGTGCTTCGTCGAACCTATCCCTCGGTTGTGCTGGCCTCTGTATACAACAACCTCAATCGGCTGTGGGAGGATGGCCTGATCCGCAAGGTGTCGGTAGAGGGAATGCCGGACCGGTACGACCGGATCCAGCGCCACGACCATCTGGTGTGCAAAAGCTGCGGCAAACTGCTGGACATTGACCTGGGAGATCTGACCGCGCAGCTGGAGCAAAAGGCGGGGATCTCTATTTTGTCCTATGATCTGAAATTGACGTATCTATGTGAGGACTGCAGAAAGAAAATTGGAAAGAAAGGAATGTGAGGAAACTGAACCATTTGCCTTTATCGATTCGTGTCCCCATCGAGAATGATAATCCAAGTATTGTTCGTTGGGAAGAAAAGTGTATTCGCTGTGGTATGTGCAAAGAGGCCTGTACCAACCTGATGGGGGTACACGGCACTTACACGCTGGAACAAACCGGAGGAAAGGCTATCTGCATCTACTGTGGTCAGTGTGCCAATGTCTGCCCAGTGGACAGCATCACCGAGCGGGATGAAACCTCCCAGGTGCAAAAGGCCATTGCCGACCCAGACAAGGTGGTGGTGGTCAGCACGTCCCCCGCCGTCCGTGCCTCGCTTGGCGAAGAGTTCGGTCTGGAGCCCGGCGCCTTTGTGGAGGGAAAAATGGTGGCTTTACTCCGGGCTCTGGGGGTAGACTATGTGCTGGACACCAACTTTGCCGCAGACCTGACCATTGTGGAGGAGGCCAGCGAGCTGATCCGCCGCATTACGGAACAGGATCGGCCTCTGCCCCAGTTTACCAGCTGCTGTCCCGGCTGGGTGCATTTCGCTGAGATTTATTTCCCCGAACTGCTGCCGCACCTGTCCACTGCCAAAAGCCCCATCGGGATGCAGGGGCCTACGGTGAAGACCTACTTTGCCCAAAAGATGGGGCTGGACTCCGGGCAGATCGTCCATGTGGCTCTGACCCCCTGCACCGCCAAAAAGTTTGAAATCCGGCGGGAGGAGCTGCACGCCGCCGCTGACTACCACGGTGTGGAGGGAATACGGGACACCGACCAAGTCATCACCACGAGGGAGCTGGCCCGGTGGGCCAAGGCTATGGAAATTGACTGGGACGCCCTGGAGGATTCTGCCTACGATTCCCTGATGGGCAAGGCCTCCGGTGCGGGCGTCATCTTCGGCAACACCGGTGGGGTAATGGAGGCCGCTTTGCGCACAGCCTATGAGTATCTCTCCGGTCAGCGCGCTCCGGAGTCTTTGCTTCACCTCAGCCCGGTTCGGGGCTATGATGGGGTGCGGGAGGCCCAGGTGGAAATTGGGGAGCTGACGCTGCAAGTGGCCGTGGTTTACGGCACCGCCAATGCCCGCGCCTTCCTCCGGCGGATGGAGGAAAGCGGAAAGCAGTACCATTTTGTGGAGGTCATGGCCTGCCCCGGCGGCTGCATTGGCGGCGGCGGACAGCCAAAGAATCTCATGAAAAATGCCGACGAGGTCCGCAAGAGCCGCATTGCCGCGCTCTATCAGCGGGACGGCGCCATGACCCTTCGTACCAGCCATGAAAATCCTGAAATCAAAGAGGTCTACGAAGCCTTCTACGGACAGCCCCTCAGCCCGCTGGCCGAACAGATGCTTCACACCACCTACCAGGATCGAAACGAACTGATCCATCAGAAGGGAGGAGATTCTGTGAAAAAATGGGTCTGTGGAATCTGCGGTTACATCTATGATGAGGCAAAGGAGGGCACTGTCTTTGAAACACTGCCGGAGAGCTGGGTGTGTCCCCTGTGCGGTGCCGACAAGAGCGCTTTCGCCCCCCAGCAGTCCTCCGTTGAGACCAAAACACAGCCAGCCCCCATCCATCAGATGGACGAGATGAGACAGCTGTCCGCCGGGGAGTTGTCTGCCGTCTGCTCCAACCTGGCTCGGGGCTGTGAAAAGCAGTATAAAGAGCGGGAGGCCGCCCTGTTCCGGGAGATTGCGGACTATCTGTCCGCTGCCCAGTCTCCGGTGGCCGATCCCAGCCTGGACAAGCTGTTGGAGCTGATCCGGCAGGATCTCAGTGAGGGCTATCCCGGGTTGAATGGCGCAGCCGTGGCCGCCGGTGACCGGGGAACCCAGCGGATCTGTGTCTGGGGAGAAAAGGTCACCCGGATGCTGGAGTCTCTGCTGAACCGCTACCAAAAGGATGGGGAGGCCTTTTTGAAAGACACCCAAGTGTGGGTCTGCACGGTCTGCGGATTTATCTATGTGGGTGACAGTGCTCCCCAGCTCTGCCCGGTCTGCAAGGTGCCGGCATGGAAATTTGAAAAAATAGAAGGGAGAGGCTAAACCATGAAGCAAGTTGCAGTACGGAATCTGCGGTTATGCACCAAGGACTGTCTGTGCCTGTATGTATGTCCTACCGGCGCAACCGACACGGAGAACAGCATCATTGATGTGGACAAATGTCTGGGCTGCGGCATATGTGCTGATGCCTGTCCCAGCGGCGCCATCTCCATGGTCCCTACGGAATATCCGCCCCAGCAGAAGAAAGCTCAGAATGTGGTGACTGAAGCCAACCATATGGCCGGAAATAAGGCAGATCAGGAGAACATTGCCCGGCAGCTGGCGGAGCAGACAGACAAGGATGGTCTGTACCGTCTGATGAAAGCCGCGGAAAAATCCGTCCGCCTGGTCAATGAGGACCTGCTCCGGGAGGCCGGGTATATGCTTTCTCAGAGCGCTAACGCCCATCAGCTGCTGCAGAATTTTGTGGACGCGCCGCCCGCCTCCGATTTCCCTGTGGAGGCAGCAAAAGAACTGTTGGAACGCATTCCTTGTAATGAACCCATATCAGAAGGAGAAAAAAAGAGTATGAAGAAGTGGAAATGTAAAGTCTGCGGCTATATTCACGAAGGCGACAGCGCCCCGGAGTTCTGCCCCGTCTGCAAGCAGCCCGCCTCCGCCTTTGAACTGATCGAGGAAGCTCCCGTCAAGAGTACGAACAAGTACGCCGGCACCCAGACCGAGAAGAATCTGGAAGCGGCCTTTGCCGGAGAGTCCCAGGCCCGGAACAAGTACACCTATTTCTCCTCCGTGGCTCAGAACGAGGGCTATGAGCAGATTGCAGAGCTGTTCCTGAAGACCGCCGAGAACGAGAAGGCCCATGCAAAGCTGTGGTTTGAGGAGCTGCATGGTGTGGGAAGCACTGCCGAGAACCTGCTCCACGCCGCTGAGGGTGAAAACTACGAGTGGACCGATATGTACGACGGCTTTGCCAAAACCGCCGAAGAGGAGGGGTTCCCGGAGCTTGCCGCCAAGTTCCGTTTGGTAGCCGCCATCGAGAAGCGCCACGAGGAGCGCTATCGTGCCCTGCTGCACAATGTGGAGACGGCTCAGGTCTTTGAAAAGAGCGAGGTCAAGGTGTGGGAGTGCCGCAACTGCGGCCACATTGTAGTGGGTACTGCCGCCCCGGAGGTGTGTCCCACCTGTCTGTATGCCAAGAGCTTCTTTGAAATTCACAGCGACAACTATTGATTCCTAAAGAACAGGGAGCGCTGCAGAACGTATTCTGCAGCGCTCCCAATACTTTATCTGTCCGATGCACAGTACGAACGTTATCCTCCATCCACCAAGTCATAGATGGAACAATTCAACACCTTTGCCCAGTTCGGGATGCTCGACAATTTTATCAGATCCGTAGTAGTAGAGCTTGATTTACATTCCCATAGTCATCTTTCTCTTCTCGCCATAACTATTGTCTGTTTCACAATGAATAAATCAAGGAATTATTCTGCGGACCTTGCAGATAATTCTTCAAAAGTTTAAGACACATCAGCTGTGCTGGGAAGCGACTCTGTTGAGTCTATCGTCCAGGGTATGATTTGGATGGTATGATTCAGATAAGCCAAGTAACCGGTCTCTACTACAGTGGAGCTGTTGTAAACGCACTTGGTGACTATCAGCTTACCATCTTGCAAGGACAGCGTGTAGTCGTGATTGCCTCGGTCTTCCAGTTCATAACTCACTCCGTTTGCGTAGTCGTAGATGATAATTCGGTTGTCGATCATGCCAGAACCGATGCTCAAGGTCGCACAGATTTCAGGGAGGTTGTCACCTGTGAGATCACAGAAATAGGCGTTCCAGATAGGCATTCCCGTAATAAGAACGCGCGGCCCGGAAGCATTGCCATCGGAGACTCCGATATTGCCTGCATATCGAAATGTGGCGTTTGGAAATTCCGGCAGATCCGCATACAGAGGCGTATATTCGTACGCATCGGAGGGGTTGTCTGTGTGGTCAAACCATTCCTGCACAGTAGGACATCCTCCGTAAAACACATGAATGACATCCCCTGGTCGCCCCATATAGCTATCATCACCGGTCTTGTACATCGGTTGGACCTTCAAATGTATCAGCCAGCCGTCAGCATTCCCTATTCCTGCATCGGTATAGGTGATAACATGCTCATAATCAGATGAAGGAGTGCCTGACGCAAGGAAGGCGATATTAAACTGGTCAGCATCTGGAGCAATTTCCTTGATTTGCTCCTGCGGCAGATATTTCAAAGCCTCCAGATAGTGTTGAAAGAGAAAGACGGTATCTTGCTCTGTGCCTTCAGAACTTTCGGTTACAGAATAGTTCCCACCGAGGACGACAAACTGCGCCATATATGTCTTCTGATTCTTGGTGTAATAAAAGGGCATTGTTTCGTGGTCAAGCCACTCAAAATCACCCGTAAGGTACAGGCGGTGGGCAATCTCCTCATTCGTACAAAGCGTGGAAGAACTGTTATTGAGATTTTCCAAATCGGATATTTCATCTACGATTTTTTGCGGATCAAGGTCAGCAATATTGCGTCCGGTCAGGGGCAAACTGCGTGGTCCTTCTGGGTTGGTCAACAGGCAGATAGCCAGAATAGCGCAGGCGATGACGCCGGCCAAAACCACCCAAAAAGCAGGTTTCTTCCAGTTGGCCAGATTACGGATGCGCCCCTTGGTATCCCCCTCTCCAAAAGCCAGAGGCATCCCGGCAATGATATGCTTGCCGGTGGCAAGGCTGAGCAGAGATGCGGCATAGTCCGCCAGAACGCCGTCGCCCATTTTCCTGATAACTGCTTCATCGCAGCTCATTTCCATATCCCTGCCTGCCATCACAAATGCCAACCAGACCAGCGGATTAAACCAATGGATGGAAAGGGCAATGAACGCCAGCACCTTCATAATGTGGTCCAGCCGCCGGATGTGATGCTGTTCGTGCATCACAACATAGGACTGTTCCCGCTCTCCCAGTGAGGACGGAAGATAGATCTTTGGGTGAATCAGGCCCATTACAAAGGGCGAGGTAATCTCGTCTGCAAGATAGATATTCTCTCTCACCAGAGATGCAGTCATCAGCTTTCTGCGTAAACGCAGGTAGGATACCACCGCATAGATCCCCATAGCCACAACACCGGCCATCCAGATATAGGTTGCAATCGCTGTAGGCGCCTCCAAAGGATCTGCCGCCAGTTGTTCCTCGCCCTGGGGCAGCGTTTCGCTGATGGCCTCTCCGATACCAGGCGCCGGGAGAACCACAGTGGGATATTCCGTGTGGACAATATCGCTTGGGATATACGCAATACTGCTGGCCAGGGTTCCGCTTGTAGCTACCGGTGTGTCCAGCAGACCAAACAGTGAAAGTCCGGATGCAATGGAGATTGGACAAAGGAGCCGGAAAAGAACGATGCCCCAGAGTGCATAAGAGATGACCTTCGGTGCTTTTTTCAGGAGGAGCCGCAAGAGTAAGACAAATACAATGACCACGCTTGCGGTGAGACTCATGTTGAGCAATACCGGTAAAAATGTATAGAAGAACATCCTGTCACCTCCGCAGTCCGTCGATCAGCTTCTTCAGTTCCTCCACTTCTTCCTCGGATAACTTCTTTCGGGTGCCGAAGGCAGCAATAAATGCCGGCAGGGAGCCGTCAAAGGTTTCCTCCACAAACTGTTCGCTTTTCATCCCATAGAACTCCTCTCGGGAGATCAGGGAAGTAATCGTTTTGTCCTGCAGCTGAAAAATACCTCGGTCGCACAATCGTTTCAAGACCGTATAGGATGTCGTGGACTTCCAGTTTAATTCCTTCTCCGCCATTTTAATCAGATCTCTGGAGGCCATAGGTTCATGGCTCCAAATCAAATCGGCAAAACGAGATTCCAGTGCTCCCATTGTGGGCATACAGCATCCCTCCATAACTGTCTACATCTTGTAGAGCAACTTTAGTCTACATGATGTAGATGTTTTTGTCAATATGCTTTCGCGTATGGAACCTGATAAAGCCTGGCAGATTCCTTGTGGCTGAGACTATCTTGCCTGGCCCCTAGCCATCCTGTCAGAAAACAGCACGCGCGGTGGAAATCCTGCTGCGCGTGCTGTGTTGCTCCATTGTATTCAAAATTACGGTATTGTTATTCAGGATGCTTCGCTGGTTTGATACCAATTTCTGAGCATTTTCGTAACCTCTTTTGTAACCTCAAACGTGAAAATTAAGTTTTGTAACCTCTAAATAACCCTATATATTGTGTCTAAAATTAGTCTAATGAACTATATATAGTACCACGTTGCAACGACGGAATGCGAATGGCAAAAAACAAGTTTAGAACAATTAGATAAAAAAATCCCGGAAAACCGAAGTTTTCCGGGAAAATTTGAAACATTTTAGCGCTTGGAGAACTGGGGAGCACGCCGCGCGGCTTTCAGGCCGTACTTCTTGCGCTCCTTCATGCGCGGATCGCGGGTCAGGTAGCCGGCGGCCTTGAGGGCGGCGCGGTACTCAGGATTGACCTCCAGCAGGGCGCGGGCCACACCGTGGCGGATGGCGCCGGCCTGGCCGGTGACGCCGCCGCCGGTGACGGTGGCGGCGATATCCACCTTGCCCAGCAGCTCGGTGGTGACCAGGGGCTGGCGGACGATGAGCTTCAGGGTCTCCAGGCCGAAGTAATCGTCGATGTCGCGGCCGTTAATGGTGATGGCGCCGGTCCCGTTGGGGAAGAGATGCACCCGGGCCACGGAGGACTTGCGGCGGCCGGTGCCGTACAGATAAGGCTTCTTGCTCTTATACATCAGTTCCTACCTCCTGCTTAGTTGGCGGCCCAGGCTTCGGGCTTCTGGGCGGTGTGGGGATGCTCGGCGCCGCGGTAAATATGCAGGCGGGTCAGAGAATCCTTGGTGACGATGTTACGGGGCATCATGCCGCGGACGGCCACGCGCATGGCCAGCTCGGGCTTCTGCTGCATCAGCAGGCGGTACTTGGTCTCCTTCAGGCCGCCCACCCAGCCGGAGTGGGTGCGGTAATACTTCTGCTCCAGCTTCTTGCCGGTCAGAACGGCCTTCTCGGCGTTGACGATGACGACAAAGTCGCCGCAGTCGGCATGGGGGGTGTACTCAGGCTTATGCTTGCCGCGCAGCAGGGTGGCCGCAGCGGCGGCAGTCTTGCCCAGGGGCTTGCCCGCCGCGTCGAGGATATACCACTTGCGGACGATGTTCCCCTTGTTGGCCATAAAAGTGGACATGGTGAAACCTCCAATTTCGCTTTCTATCTTCAAAAATTGCTTAAACACAATAGTCGCCCCAATCTGGACGATTGGAGCGTTTTGTATTATAATACGGTAGTTCCGGGGTGTCAACCTTCTTTTCGGAATTTTCAATTTAGAAAGATAAAATCTCTTGAAATCGCTGTTTTTCTCATCGATACGCTTGAATGCTCTCTTTCAATTTTTGAATTTTGAGGTGCCTATGAACAAGATCCTGAGCTATGTCCGCCGCTGTGTGGAGGATTACGACATGATCCAGGCCGGGGACCGGGTGGCCGTAGGGGTGTCCGGCGGGAAGGATTCCCTGACGCTGCTGGTGGCGCTGGCCAAACTGCGGGCGTTTTATCCCAAGCCCTTCACGGTGGAGGCCTTCACCCTGGACATGGGCCGTGTGGACGGGGGAGAGGGGATGGACTTCACCGGTGTGGCGCAGCTGTGCCGGACGCTGGACGTGCCCTTCACCCTGCTTCCCTCCGAGATCCATCACATCATTTTTGATCTCCGGAAGGAGAAAAATCCCTGCTCCATGTGCGCCAAAATGCGCCGGGGCGCCCTCCACAACGCGCTGGCCGAGCGGGGCATCCGGAAGATCGCCCTGGGCCACCACTTCGACGATGCGGTGGAGACCTTCTTCCTTTCCCTGATCTATGAGGGACGGCTGTCCTGTTTTCAGCCGGTGACCTATCTGGACCGCACCGGCATCACTCAGATCCGGCCCCTGCTCTACTGCGGGGAGGGAATGCTGCGCAACGCGGCAAAGCGCGGCCGCCTGCCGGTGGTCTTCAACCCCTGCCCGGCGGACGGGAACACCAAGCGGCAGGAGATCAAGGAGCTGATCCGGGCGCTGGACGGGCGCTATCCGGGCCTGAAAAACCGGGTCTTCGGCGCGATGCAGAACCTGCCGCTGCCCGAGTGGGGCCCGGTGGAGCACCGCCGGGTGCCGCTGCCGGAGGACCCTGCGGACGGGGAGGCTTGGCGCGGGGCGGCCCCTTAGCCGGCGCGGCCCGATTTTGTTTTATGCCGCGGCGCGGGACGCCCGCGGAAAAAAGGGAGGCGGTTTTCATGGAATGCAAGCAGGTGTGGGGCGTGTACTGGAGCGCCACCGGCAATACCCGCAGGGTGGTGGAGCGCCTTGCAGCGGGACTGGCGGACGGACTGGGGCAAAGCTGCCGCATGGTGGATCTCACGCCGCAGAACGCCCGCGCACAGCCGCGGCGGTTCCGCGCAGGAGATCTGGTGGTCGTCGGGCTGCCCACTTATGCGGGCAAGCTGCCCAACAAGATCCTGCCCGATGTGCAGACGAAGCTGCAGGGCGGCGGCGCGCTGGCGGTGGGCGTGGTCACCTTCGGCAACCGCAGCTTTGACAACGCCCTGGCGGAGCTGTGCGTCACGCTGGAGACGGACGGGTTCCACACCGTGGCCGCCGCCGCCTTTGTCGGCCGCCATGCCTTTACCGACCGTCTGGCGGCCGGCCGGCCGGATGGGGACGACCTGCGGCAGGCGGACGCCTTTGCCCGATGTGTGGCGGAGCGGGTGCGCGCCCTGGCGGCGCCCCCCGCCCCGGCGGCCGTGCCCGGGGACGCCGCCGCTGCCTACTACGTGCCCAGGGGGACGGACGGCCAGCCGGCCAAGTTTCTCAAGGCCAAGCCACAGACCGATCCGGGCCGGTGCTGCGGCTGCGGGGTCTGTGCCCGGGTCTGTCCCATGGGGGCCATTAACCCGGCCGACGTCACGCAGGTCACGGGGACCTGCATCAAGTGCCAGGCCTGCGTGCGCCGCTGCACCCGCGGAGCCAAATACTTTGACGACGCGGCCTTTCAGTCCCATGTGGCCATGCTGGAGCAGAATTTTTCCAAACCCGCGGAAAACAGCGTTTTCCTGTAGCGGAAGACGCCCGCGCGGCTGCGGCGGCGCCGCCCCTTGCGGGGAAGGCTGCCAGGCGCTCTGCGGGAGCTTTTTCGACAAGCTGAGCCAAAGCAGGGGGCTGCCGCCCCCTGCTTTGAGTGTTTTATGGGGGTGGCGCCGAAAGGCGGGGCGGGGCCCGGCGTTCCGGCAGGCTTGCGTCTAGGTTCGGCCGGACGTAAGCAGACCTTTGGAGGGGGCTGCGTCGTCCTCCGGATAGCATTGCTCGGTATGCCGCTGGGCGTCCTGGAGGGTATTGCGCATGGCGATCACGTCTCCGGCTGCCAGCAGCTCCAGCGCATCGGTGATGGCGTTGAACAGGCCGGAATATAAATGTTTGTAATTGACCATACGATTACCGCGTACCTATATATAGGTATATGCCTGTTTAACTATATCCATTAAGCGGAAGATTGCCAATAGCAAAATAGCCATTGTAAGATATATACCAATAAGAGGTGATTGCAATGGCGAAAACAGTCCGCCTGAAGCTGAACCGCTACTTGGATGAACGCAGGATCTCCCGATATGCGCTGGCAAAGATGTCGGGGATTAAGTATCAGACAATTGACCACTATTATAAATATGGTTATCCCCTTGAGTAAGCCAACGAGGAATTAGAAACAGCAATGACCAAACGGTCAAGCAAATGGGCCCCAAAGTTACGCCGGCTAAACCGGAAGCAATACTCATTGAGATAATCGCCCAGATACTTCTGCGGCAGC
>NZ_JALFGV010000001.1:0-2571 GCF_022777125.1 Lawsonibacter sp. | reverse complement strand
GATCGCCTCATTGGTGATGGTCAGCTTATGGTGGGCTTCGTACCGGTCCCGCAGACCGTGGAGAATGGCGCGTGTGGTGTCCGGATCGGGCTCCTGGATGGTCACGGGCTGGAAGCGCCGCTCCAGGGCGGCGTCCTTTTCGATATACCGGCGGTACTCGTCGGTGGTGGTGGCGCCCACCACCTGGATCTCGCCCCGGCCCAGGGCCGGTTTGATGATGTTGGCCGCGTCAATGGCGCCCTCGGCGGACCCCGCGCCCACGATGGTGTGCAGCTCGTCGATGAACAGGATGATATCCCCCAGACGGCGCACCTCGGTCAGAATGTTCTTCACCCGCTCCTCAAATTCGCCCCGGTATTTGGTGCCTGCCACCATGGCGGACAGGTCCAGGGACAAAAGCCGCTTCCGGCGCAGCTCGTCCGGGACCTCTCCGGCGACCAGCCGCCGGGCCAGCCCCTCCGCCACGGCGGTCTTGCCCACGCCGGGCTCTCCGATCAGGGCGGGGTTGTTCTTCTGCCGGCGGGAGAGGATCTGGATGACCCGGTCGATCTCCTTGTCCCGCCCGACCACCGGGTCCAGCAGCGCGCTGGCGGCCATGCGGGTCAGGTCCCGGCAGAACTGCTCCAGCAGCTTGCTTTCCCCGGCGTAATCCCGTTCCGAGCGGGGCTTTCCGCCGCTGCGGTACGGGGGCGGCGCCTCGCCGCCCATGGCCGCGGTCACATCGCCCAAAAGCCGGCGGGGCTCCAGCCCGGCTCCGCTCAGTACCCGCACCGCCACGCCGTCCCCTTCCCGGAGGATACCAAGCAGCAGGTGCTCCGTGCCTACATAGTGATGGCCCAGGCGGGCTGCCTCCGCCAGAGAGATTTCAATGATTTTTTTGCACCGGGGCGTGAGTCCCTGCGAGGGCAGCGCCCCAGGCGCGCCCACGCCCACCGTGCGCGCGATGGCGGCGCGCAGCGTCTCCGGCTCCAGTCCTGCGCTCTGGAGCACCCGGGCCGCCACGCCCCGCCCCTCCCGGGACAGGCCCAGCAGCAGATGCTCGCTGCCCACATAGCCGTGGCCCAGTTCGGCCGAACACTCCTGGGCCAGACGGAGCGCCGTCTGGGCCCGTTCGGTAAATCTGGTCTCGTTCAAGGGATCACCTCGCCTCTTTCTCAGCCAAAACAGGAACCTGTGCTTTCGTTTGACGGGCTTCATCTGCGCTCCCACGCCCCTTCTCTTTCGTGTTGCGGAGGTGCTCGGCACTGTGCGGCGCGCCCTCCAATGCCGGGGTCAGGCTTCCGGCGGCCTCCATTCGGAAGCGGTCCTGCTTACGTTCCATTCCGCAGCCTCCTTGTCCCCTATTTTTTCCCGCTGTATGAAAATATACCCGGCCTGACTGCAAATTAGCATTGCAATTTCAAAAAGTTGTGGTAAAATGGCTTTAGTTTTATGTAGGAGGTGTATCCCCATGGCCTATGTTATCAGCAGTGACTGCGTGAGCTGCGGCGCTTGCGAGGGCGCCTGCCCCGTGTCCGCTATCTCCCAGGGCGATGAGCACTACGAGATCGACGCCGGTACCTGCATCGATTGCGGCACCTGCGCCGATACCTGCCCCACCGGCGCGATCTCTCAGGGTTGAGCGGGTACTTAAGGTAAAAAAACAGCGGCGCGCCGTACGGCGCGCCGCTGTTTTTCCGGTTGCAAAGCAGGGGGAGAGCTGGTACAATAGAGGCCGGGCAATAGCCCTGTTATGTTCTGTCCGCGCGGTACGCGCCGCGCAATTTCTCGGAAAGTGGCGGTGAGCGTATGTCGGCAGAGATTTCCATCGGGGTCCTGTTTGTGGTAATGGGGCTGGTGTTCGTGCTGATCCCGCTGGAGCACCTGAAAAAGGCGTTCCCCCGGATGCGGTCCAGCTATACCACCAAGTTGGGCGGCGCCGCTCTTTTGATCGCGGGCCTGGGGCTGATCATCAGCCGCCTGACCGCGCTGTACGGATAAATGGAGACGAAGCATTGGCGCAGCGGCGAGGGCCGCTGGGCGCTGGAGGCTTGGGCCGTGCATACCGGCGGAGGGATCGCCGTGTACCTGGGCGGAGGCGAAACGCCCCATGTGGGCTGTAGCGTCCTGGCCGAACCGCGGGCCAGCCTGACCGGGGCGGGGCGGTCCTGTACGCTGAGTATGCTCAACCGGCTGGGGCATAAGGACGATCAGTTTGCTCAGGAGTTGGCCCGCCGTCTTTGCGTGGGGACGGGGGAGCCCGTCAGTGTCGCCGCCGGCGTCCATGTGGAAGGGGCCGGGGGGGAAGACCTGCTTCGTCTCCAGGAACAGTTTTATGCCCTTTGTGCGCAAATCGAGGCGGATTTTTCGTGAAATCCATCCGCGGTCCCGCTCAGACAGCCGGACAGGCGTAAGATCCCGTCCGACGGATTCTTGTTTTTAAGTCCATCGGAAAGCCGCACCGGCGCTGGCGTCCGGTATGGCTCAGACTGTCGAAAAACCCTCCTGGAGAAGGGCCTCGCAGAGTTGAGTCGTCCGCAGACGACGGAAGGAAAGGAAGCTCCGTCATTTTCGGCGACAGGTGCGTCGGAA
>NZ_JALFGV010000035.1:0-3993 GCF_022777125.1 Lawsonibacter sp. | reverse complement strand
CAAAACATTGCTCACTCGATTGCGGAAGCGGATGTGCTAACCTCGGAGCTGACCGATCTGCTGATCGAAAAGGTGTATGTATTCCCCGACAACCGCATTGAGATTGTTTACAAAGTCCATGACCTCTTTGAATAATTGAAGGTACAAAAACGGAAAACCCAGGCTATCAAATCTATCTTGGTAGCTTGGGTTTTCTGCTTTTCAGAATTATATTTTTTTGTCGTGTGCTTGACATACGGGTGGCGCAGACCGTGGAGGGTGATCTTGGGCATGCCGTGGGAGCGGATGAAACGGGTAAAGGCCAGGGATACGGCGTTGGGGGAGTAAGGCTTCCCCAGCTTGTCCACCGCCACAAAGTTGTCCTCCGACCAGCCGTCCCCCCTGGCAAGGGAACGCTGGACCTGGGCGGAGCGCTCCTGCCGGAGCAGGCGGCACAGCTCGTCCCCCAGATGGAGCACCCGGTTGGAGGTGCGGTTTTTGGTCTCCTTTTGGACGATGGAAGCTCCGGCAGCCGTGCGGGCCTCCTTGATGTGCACCCGGCGGCGGGCGAAGTCCACGCTGCTCCACCGCAGGCCGCAGATCTCCTCCCGCCGCAGGCCCAGCGCCCCCGCCAGCTTGACGATGGGTTCCAGCCAGTGTCCCTCCACCAGAGCGAACAGCTGCCGCAGCTCTTCCGGCGTGTAAAAGCGGGCCTCCTGCGGGATCACCCGTGGCGGCTCCACCCGGTCGGTGGGGCTGCGCAGCAGCATGTCCTGCCGCACGGCCAGATGCAGCGCGCAGGAGAGCAGATCGTGATGGCGGCGCACGGTGTTGGCGGAGAGCCCCTTCTGCTCCATCAGCATTGCGTAATAGCCCTGGAGGTGCTGGGGCGTGAGCTTTTGCAGCGGAACGTCCCCCAGGGCGGGCGAGAGATGGTTGCGGATGATCTTTCCATAGCCGTAGACGGTGGTCTGTGCGCGGTTTGGCCGGATCACCTGCTCCATCCAGTACTCCAGCCACTGGTCCAGTGTGATGGAACGGGGCGAGACCCGCCGCAGGCCGTCCCGCTCCGCCGAAAATTCACGCAGGCCCCGCCGGGCTTGGGCCAGGGTGGGATACGTCCGGTAGCACTTGACCCGCCTGCCGTTTTCATCCGCGCCGTGGTCCATGCAGACATAGTAGACCTGCCTTGCATCGTCATAAGAAATGTTGGTTTCCACTTTTTTCCTAGCCATTGCTTCCTCTTCCTCACGTTTCGACGGATTTAGAGCTTAACCATATCACGTCGGCACCTTGAAAAATATAGGATATGCAAAAGCCAGGAAAAATCCCCATCCCGATCAAACAGACCGGGATGGGGAGTCAAGGGACGCGCCGGGCCCGGCGGAAGCCACGGCCTCCGCCACGCGGACGCCGTCCACGGCGGCGCTGGTGATCCCGCCTGCGTAGCCTGCGCCTTCACCGCAGGGATACAGACCGCGGATGGGGGATTGGAGATCCTCGCCGCGGAGGATGCGCACCGGGGAGGAGGAACGGGTCTCCACGCCGGTCAGCAGGGCTTCCGGGGAGGCAAAGCCCCGGAGCTTCCGGTCGAACAGGGGCAGGGCGGAGCGGAGCGTGTCGGCCACGTAACCGGGCAGACAGCGCCGCAGGTCGGCGGGCGTGACGCCGGGGCGGTAGGTGGGCGCCACCCCGCCCAGTGCCGCGGACGCCCGCCCGGAGAGGAAATCCCCCACCGTCTGGGCGGGAGCCCGAAAGCCGCCGCCGCCCAGGGCAAAGGCGGCTTCCTCCCAGCGGCGCTGGAACGCCACCCCCGCCAGGGGATGGCTGGAGCCGAAGTCGCCGGGGCCCACCCCGACCAGGAAGCCGCCGTTGATGTTTGCCCCGTCCCGGGCCCGGCGGCTCATGCCGTTGGTCACCAGCCGCCCCTCCTCCGAGGCGGCGGCCACCACCTGTCCGCCGGGACAGACGCAGAAGGTGAAGGCGCTGCGCCCGTCGGGCAGGTGGCAGGCCAGTTTGTAGTCGGCGGCCGGCAGGCGCTGCCAGGCCGGGCCAAACTGGGCCTGGGAGAGGGCGGCCTGTGCGTGCTCGATCCGCACGCCGATGGCAAAGGGCTTGGGGGCAAGCGGAACGCCCGCCTCCAGCAGCAGTTCGAAGGTATCCCGGGCGGAGTGGCCGGGGGCGAGGATCAGCGCGTCGCAGGGCAGGTCGTAGGCGCCCTGGGGGCCCTGCGCCTTCAGCGCAGTCAATTGGCCGTTTCGGATCTCCAGACCGGTCAGGCGGTGTCCAAAGCGTACGTCGCAGCCCAGCTCCAGCAGCTCCAGGCGGATGGCCTTCACCACGTCCCGGAGCAGATCGGTGCCGATGTGGGGCTTGTGCTGCCAGAGGATATCCTCCGGAGCGCCCGCCGCCGCCAGCGTCCGGAAGACGGTGGCAATGCGGGGATCGTGGGTACCGGTGGTCAGCTTGCCGTCGGAAAAAGTGCCCGCGCCCCCTTCCCCGAATTGTACGTTGGAGGAAGGGTCCAGTATCCCGGTCTGCCAAAAGCGTTCCACGTCCCGTGTGCGCGCTTCCACCGGACGGCCCCGCTCCAATACGATGGGAGGCAGTCCGTTCCGGGCCAGGAACAGCGCGGCGAACAGCCCCGCCGGCCCCATGCCGACCACCACAGGAGGCAGCGCGGAAGCGCGGCGGACCGGGGGAAACGCGTAGGGCCGAGGCTGAAACAGAGTCACGTTGGGGTTGCCCGCCTTTCGCACCAGAGCTGCCTCCTCCGGGGCGGTCACATGCACCGTGCACACATAGTGGACGTCGTTCTTCTTACGGGCGTCGATCGACTGCCGGGCCAGAGAGAGGGCCTGGATCTGGCCCGGCGGAAGGCCCAGCAGTCCGGCCGCCCGCGCTCGGAGCAGCTCCTGCCCGCCGTCGATGGGCAGGATGATGTTTTGAATTCGGATCATTGTGTTACCTCTTTCCTGGAGCAGGGTGAGACGGGGCTTGTCCCCGCGCTCCTCCGCGGGGGTACGGCAATCAGGGGGGGCGCTAAAGGCACAGCTCCCGGCAGATGGAAACCACTAATCCATGTCTTTTGCGCGCGGATAAGGTTTTTCGACGTTGGTCAGGCCGGCTAAATAGTCCATGCTCGTATCCAGCGCCAACGCGATCTTGCGACACTGTTCGAAAGAGTAGTACCGCTTACCGCATTCAATTTTAGAATAGTCGCTTTGGTCGATCCCGGTCAGTATTTGCATCTTGACTTGGGTAAAACCACGCTTTTCTCTGAGCACACGTAACCGTGACATAATATCACCCTGCCTTATTATGGGTAAATTGACCTATTCCGATTAGGGTAAAATTGACCTATAGTGGCGCGGGGTGCTGTTATGATACAAGAATGATTGGAAGAACGCAAGAAATCCATGATACAGGCGTATCCTGCATACCGGCTGGGTTGCGTGATGGAGGAGCCCCTGTACGAACAGGGGGGTGCCGGATCAGATTGATTTTGGGCAGATATCCTGCTGCGCGTTTGGCGCCCGGGCCGGAGAGCCGGATGAACGGGTATGCAGCTGGGTCAGGGAATGGATGGAGCCGGACAGACATTACCCCCGTGGGCGGCTGTAAAACACAGCAGGCGTGCCCCAGGGCGCGCCTGCTGTGTTAACGTTATGGGAGCACAAGGCCGGTGGAACCGCACAGCAGCGCACGCCCTGCGCCAAGGTTTTTGCCTGCGGCAAAGACGCTTGAACGGCGCTTACCGCGCCGCCCCATCGCAGATGGGGCCCCAGTGGCCGACGGCCCGGCAGGAGACGGATGTGTTCCTCTTAGTAGCTTACGCCCTGCCAAATCATGGCGTCGGCCGTCCCAAAACGCGGGGCGTTTTGGGAACCCTGCGGATTGGGCCTGCTCGGGCGGAGTGAATCCGCCCTGCGCCAAGGTTTTTGCCTGCGGCAAAAACGCTTGAACGGCGCTTACCGCGCCGCCCCATCGCAGATGGGGCCCCAGTGGCCGACG
>NZ_JALFGV010000030.1:0-22681 GCF_022777125.1 Lawsonibacter sp. | reverse complement strand
TGAAGCTCGTACAACGACAATCCCTTTTGCCTCGGCATGACTCTTTTCCCCGCTTTCCCGTCATCATGCCTTCATTTTATCAGCTCAACTGTCCTATTTTCAGGTCTTGGCCCTGGCTGACTAAAAGGGATAACCATTATTATAAAAATTGGGTGGTTCGCTATGACAGTGCGACCCTTGGTGGGATCATTACTGCCCTGGATTGCGGCATCGAGGATATCCTTGAGGTCGTAGAGGAAGAGGAGCCCGAAGAACCCGGAGGCCCGCGCCATATGGCTCGGGCCTCCGGGTTCTTATTTCATCAGTGCGCACACCAGCTCGGTGTATCCGGCGGGATCCTCCAGGGGCAGCCCGGCGATGAGCAGGGCCTGGTGATAGAGCAGCTCGGCATACTGCTTGGCCTTGTCCGGGTCGGTCTCCACCGCGTCGCGCAGGGCGGCGAACGCCCCGGAATCCGGGTTGAGCTCCAGCACCCGCTGGGCCTTCATATTTCGGGCGTTTTCCGGATCCACCTTCTGGAAGTACTTCTCCATTTCCAGGGTGATGGGGCCGTCGGCGGTCATGCACACCGCGCCGGATTTGAGCAGTTTGGATACCCGGGCTTCCTTGATCCTGTCCCCGAGGGTCTGCTTCACGAAGTCCAGCACATCCTTGTTCTCCTGGGACTTCTTCTCGATCTCGGCCTTCTCCTCGTCGCTCTCGGGCAGGGCGTCGTCAGAGTCCACCGACTTGAAGCTCTTGCCGCCCATCGCGCCCAGCGCGTCCACCACGAACTGGTCGGGCTCCTCGGTGAGGTAGAGGATCTCGTATCCCTTGTCCCGGATGCGCTCGGCCTGGGGCAGCTTCTCCAGCTTGCGGACGTCCTCGCCGCAGGCGTAGTAGATAAACTCCTGCCCTTCGGCCATCCGCGCCTGATACTCGGCCAGGGAGACCAGCTTGCCCTCCTTGGAGGACCAGAAGAGCAGCAGATCCTGCAAAAGCTCCTTGTGGGCGCCGTAGTCGCTGACCACGCCCACCTTGATCTGTGTGCCGAAGGCCTTCCAGAACGTCTCGTACTTCTCCCGCTCGTCCTTCTGCAGGCGCAGCAGCTCGCCCTTGATCTTCTTTTCCAGGTTGGCGGCGATGACCTTGAGCTGGCGGGTGTGCTGAAGCATCTCCCGGGAGATGTTCAGGGAAAAGTCCTGGGAATCCACCACGCCCTTGACGAAGCGGAAATGCTCCGGCAGCAGGTCGGCGCACTTGTCCATGATGAGCACGCCGGAGGAGTAGAGCTGCAGGCCCTTCTGGTACTCCCGGGAGTGGAAGTCGAAGGGCGCGTGGGCGGGAAGATAGAGCATGGCCTTATACTCCACGGTCCCCTCGGCGGAGACGTGGATCACGCTCAGGGGGTCCTCCCAGTCGCCGTACTTCTCCTTATAAAAGTCGTTGTACTCCTCGGTCTTGACCTCGCTCTTGGGGCGCTGCCACAGGGGCACCATGGAGTTGAGGGTCTCCCACTCCCGCACGGTCTCGTATTCCGGCTTGTAGTCCTCCCCTGCGTCCGCGGGGCGGGGCTTTTCGTGGGAGTGCTCCACCTCCATTTTAATGGGATAGTGGATATAGTCGGAGTACTTCTTGACCAGACGCTCCAGCGTGTACGTCTTCAGATACTGGGAATAGTCCTCCTCGTCGGCGTCGGGCTTGAGCTTCATGACGATCTCGGTGCCCACGTCGGCCTTTTCGCAGCTCGTCAGGGTGTACCCGTCCGCGCCGGAGGACTCCCAGCGCCACGCCTCGTCGCTGCCCCAGGCCCGGGAGGTGACGGTGACGGTGTCGGCCACCATAAAGGCGGAGTAGAAGCCCACGCCGAACTGGCCGATGATGTCGGTGTCGCTCTCGGGGATGCCCTCGGCCTGGGCCATGTCCTTCTTGAACTGGAGGGAGCCGCTTTTGGCGATGGTGCCCAGGTTCTGCTCCAATTCCTCCTTCGTCATGCCCACGCCGTTGTCGCGGACGGTAAGGGTGCGCGCGGCCTCGTCGGGGATGAGGGTGATCTGAAGCGCGCTCCGGTCCAGCGCCGCGCCGCCCTCGGACAGGGCCTTGTAGGTCAGCTTGTCGATGGCGTCGCTGGCGTTGGAGATGATCTCCCGGAGGAAGATCTCCTTGTGGGTGTAGATGGAGTTGATCATCAGATCCAACAGACGCTTGGACTCCGCCTTGAACTGCTTCTTTGCCATGTGGATGCCTCCTATATAAACTCATTTGTAATAACATAGCGTTAGCACTCCAGAGTTTTGAGTGCTAACGCTATGATAATCCTTCGTGCCCTTATTTTCAAGAGGTATTCATGGAAAGTTTACAAACAACGGGCGTGCATGCAAAAAGTCTTGCATGAGCGCTTGCATAACGGGGGCGGCGGTGGTACAATGCAGCTGTAATATGAAAGAAAACTTGCAAAGAGGTGCCGATCCATGTCCGATAAGCAGCAGCTTTACCGCTCCGAGCACGATTCCGTGGGGGAGCGGGCCGTTCCCAAAGACGTCTATTACGGGGTGCAGTCCCTGCGGGCGGCGGAGAACTTTCCCATCACCGGCCTGGCCATGCATCCGGAGCTCATCAACTCCATCGCGGAGATCAAGAAGGCTTCGGCCATCACCAATTACGAGATCGGCCTTCTGGAGAAGCGGGTGGCCGACGCCATCGTGGCCGCCTGTGAGGAGATCGCCGCGGGCAAGCTCCACGAGGCGTTCATCGTGGACCCGATCCAGGGCGGAGCAGGTACCAGCCTGAATATGAACGCCAACGAGGTCATCGCCAACCGGGCCATCGAATTGCTGGGGGGCGAGAAGGGGGACTACCGCCTGGTCAACCCCAACGACCACGTGAATTACGGCCAGTCCACCAACGACGTGTTCCCCTCCGCGGGCAAGCTGGCGGTGCTCAAGCTGCTGGTGCGGGCCCAGATCCAGCTGGAGCGGCTGTACCAGGCCCTGGTGGAAAAGGCGGAGGAGTTCGACGGCGTCATCAAGATGGGCCGCACCCAGATGCAGGACGCGGTGCCCATCCGCCTGGGTCAGGAATTCCGGGCCTACAGCGAGGCGGTGCGCCGGGATATCGCCCGCTTCGAGCGGGCCAAGGACGAGATGCGCTGCCTGAACATGGGCGGCACCGCCATCGGCACCGGCATCAACGCCGACGAGCAGTATCTGCGCCGCATCGTGCCCAATCTGTCCAAGGTCACCGGGCTGAGCCTGGTGCAGGCCTTCAATCTGATCGACGCCACCCAGAATCTGGATGAATTTGTGGCGGTCTCCGGCGCGGTGAAGACCTGCGCCGTCAACCTGTCCAAGATGTCCAACGACCTGCGGCTCATGTCCTCCGGACCCCGGTGCGGCTTTGGGGAGATCAACCTGCCGCCCCGGCAGAACGGTTCCTCCATCATGCCGGGCAAGGTCAACCCGGTCATCCCGGAGGTGGTCAATCAGGTGGCCTTCAACATCATCGGCAACGACATGACGGTGACCATGGCGGCCGAGGCGGGACAGCTGGAACTCAACGCCTTTGAGCCCATCATCTTCTATAATCTCATCCAGAGCGTGGAGACCCTTACCTACGCGGTACATACCCTGGTGGATCACTGCATCGTCGGGATCACCGCCAACCGGGAGCGCTGCCGGGATATGGTGGAGCACAGCGTTGGCATCATCACCGCCCTCTGCCCCCATGTGGGCTATGAGAAGGCGGCCGGGATGGCCAAGCGGGCCATCGAGACCGGCGCGCCGGTGCGTCGGCTCATTTTGGAGGAAGGGCTGCTGGACGAGGCGTCCTTGGACAAGATCCTGGACCCCTATTCCATGACTGAACCCGGGATCTCGGCCAAAGAGCTGCTGGCACGGTGAACTTCAGCAGGCGGACGGCGGGCGGCGTATGGCCGCCCGCCGTCAGCGTTCATCCTGTTCCCAGTCGTACTCCCGGAAGACCAGCCGGAAGGAGGGGATGGCGTCGCCCCCCAGGTTGGAGCTTCTGACCGTAAAGCGCCAGGCCCGCTCCGTCAGCTTGGCGGTGACCACCGCGTCTTCCCCGTCCTGCCGGATGCTCACCTCCCGGAGGAAGTGGCTGTCCCGGCCCAGGCTGCCCTCCGGGAAGGCGTAGGGGTAGAGACCGTCATATGCGCCCGTCCCGGCCCAGTCCAGATCCTCCTGACCGATCCCGCCGCTGGCCAGACTGGTGTTGTAAAGCCGCAGGGTGAACGCGCGGTCAGCCGGGTCGTATTGGGTGTCGAAGCAGGGGATGGTGGTGCAGGCGGGGAAAAAACTCTGGAAGCGCTCCGCACTGTCCCCGTTGGGGATAAATGAGAAGGAAAGCCCGTCGGCGTCGATGCGGGCGTCGTAGAGCTGATACCAGCGCCCCCCGGGGGCGAGTCCGCCGTCGGACCAAAAGCCCATGCTCAGCGGCTGCTCCGGGTCCAGCCAGGCGGGTTCGGAAGTCTCCGCAAACTCAATAAAATGGGGGGATACCTGTCCGTTTTCGTCCCCCAGCACCAGGACGGCGCGGGTCTCCGGCAGGCCCTTCCAGGGCGTGCCCGCGTCCAGGCCGGAGGTGCTGTAGCGTACCTGGCCGGGTCCGGTGATCTCGTAAGAGGTAAATTCCGTCATGCCGCACAGCTGCACCCGGCGGCCGGTATTGCCGAATACCCAGCTCAGCAGCGTAAACGTCCCCGCCCCGTCGTTGGGGTCGTACTCCACCAGATAATCCTCCTCGAACGGGGTGATCCTGCGCACCTCATATCCCTCCCAGCCGTAGAGGGTGCGGATGCCCTCCTCCGTGACCGGCAGGACCTTGAAATCGTACTTTGCCGCCGGCTCGGGCGTGGCCGGAGGCGTTTCCGTGGCCTGGGATGGGGCTGGAGCCTGCCGTGTGCAGGCCCCCAGCCAGAGCAGCAGCGCCAGGGCGCAAAGCAGCGGAAGCGATCGCGTTCTCATGAAAGACCCTCCTTTTGAGCGTTGGAAGCGTCCTGCCCCACGGTACGGCGGCGTTCCGCCGCCCGAGCGGGTACGCCTTGATTCTATCAAACGGTCCCGGCGAAGGGGTTAATAGGCGGTTCCAATCCGGTAACAAGAAGTTTCCGCAAACGGGCGCCGGCCGTTGACAAAGCCGGGGCGGGGGGCTATACTAAACTGCCGGATCGTCGATCTGTTTTTGAGAGGAGGCGTGGAGTTGACCACCCAACAGATGAAAAAGAGCGGATATCTGCGTATTTTCGTCTCCTATTACAAACCCCACTGGAAGCTGTTTGCGCTGGACATGGCGTGCGCCCTGTGCATTTGCATGGTGGACCTGGCGTTTCCCATCGTGTCCCGCAGCGCGATGCAGACCCTGTTGCCCCAGAAGCTCTTTTCCACCTTTTTTGTGGTTATGGCGCTGCTGGCGGGGGCCTATGTGCTCAAGAGCGTCTTTTACTTCATCGTCACCTACTGGGGGCACCTGCTGGGCGTACGCATGGAGGCGGATATCCGGCGGGACCTGTTCCATCATATGCAGGACCTCTCCTTTTCCTTTTACGACAAGAACCGCACCGGCCAGCTCATGAGCCGGGTCACCGGCGACCTGTTCGAGATCACGGAGCTGGCCCACCATGGCCCGGAGGACCTGTTCATCTCCACCGTGACCATTCTGGGCGCGTTCTGCATCATGCTCACCATCCGCTGGCAGCTGGCCCTGGTGGTGTTTGCGGTGATCCCCGTTTTTGTGATCTTTACCGCCGTTTCCCGCAAGCGGATGATGGACGCCTCCACCGAGGTCAAAGCCAAGCTGGCGGGCATCAACGGAGAGGTGGAATCCTCCATCTCCGGCATGCGCACGGCCAAGGCCTTCGCAAACGAGGACGCGGAGAGCGCCAAGTTCAACGCCGCCAACGACCAGTTCCGGGGGGCCAAGCGGGGGTATTACAAGGCCATGGCCCGCTATCAGTCGGGGATGGAATTCTGCATGGGGATCCTGTCCGTGCTGGTCATTGCCTTCGGCGGCTTTCTCATCATGCGGGGGGAGATGGATTTTATCGATCTGACCACCTTCGCGCTGTACGTGACCGCCTTTATCACCCCCATCCGCAAGCTCTCCGCCTTTGTAGAGCAGTTTATGCAGGGCATGGCGGGCTTTCGGCGCTTTGTGGAGCTGATGCGTCTGGAGCCCGATATCCAGGACGCCCCCGACGCCCGGGACCTGACCGGTGTGAAGGGCGACATTCTGGTGGACGACGTGACGTTTCGCTATGAGAGCGCCGGGGAGAGCGTGCTGGAGCATGTGAAGCTGCATGTGCAGCCCGGGGAGACCGTGGCGGTGGTGGGTCCCTCCGGCGGCGGCAAGTCCACCCTGTGCCAGCTCATCCCCCGCTTTTACGACGTGACCGAGGGCCGCATCCTGGTGGACGGGCAGGACGTGCGGGAGCTTAAGCAGCACTCCCTGCGCGCCCAGATCGGCATCGTGCAGCAGGATGTGTTCCTCTTCGCGGGGACCATTTACGACAATATCCGCTACGGCAAGCCCGACGCTACCGAGGCTGAGATCGTGGAGGCCGCCCGGAGGGCGGAGATCTACGATGATATTCTGGAGATGCCCGACGGCTTCCAGACCCAGGTGGGCGAACGGGGCGTCATGCTCTCCGGCGGACAGAAGCAGCGGGTGAGCATTGCCCGCATTTTCCTGAAGAATCCGCCCATCCTGATCCTGGATGAGGCCACTTCCGCCCTGGACAGCGTGACCGAGGCGCGGATCCAGAGCGCCTTTGACGAGCTGGCCAGGGGCCGCACCACGCTCATCATCGCCCACCGCCTGTCCACCATCCGTTCGGCCAGCCGCATCATCGTCATCGACGGCTGCGGCATCCGGGAGGAGGGCACCCACGAGCAGCTCATGACGCGGGACGGGGCGTACGCCCAGCTCTATCGGGCCCAGCGGTCCACGGCGGTATAGAGGACGAAGATGACAAAGACGGAACTGTTGAACAAGGCCGCCCGGAACGGGGAGGAGCGGCTGCTGCTGGCCCGGGTGCTGGACAAGCTGGAGCTGGCCCGGCGGCGGAACATTCCCAGCCACACGGGCTTCCTCTCTCCCGGGGAGCGGGCCTGCGTGGAGGCGCTGCTGGCCGCGGCCGGACATCCCCGGCACCTGTTTTTCGGGGGATACGAGGGAGCGCAGCGTAATATCTGCGTCTTCCTGCCCGACTGGCAGGAGCCGGAGGACTTCCGGACAGGCGGAGATTGTCCCATCTGCGCGCTGCGGGCTTCCTTCCCGGCCGACGGGGCGCTGACACACCGGGATTTTCTGGGCAGCGTACTGGGCCTGGGACTGGACCGGGAAAAGGTGGGGGATCTGCTGGTGGGCGAGGGGGCGTGCGACCTGATCGTCCTGGAGGAGATCCGGGACTTTTTGCTGCTCCATCTGGAGCAGGCGGGCCGGGTACGCCTGCGGCTGGCTCCGGTGGCGCTGGAACGGCTCTCCCCGCCGCCGGTGCAGGGGAAGCTTATCCGGGATACGGTCTCCTCCCTGCGGTTGGACGCGGTGGCCGCCTCCGGCTTTTCCCTGGCCCGGAGCAAGGCCGCCGACCTCATTTCCTCGGGCCGCTTCCAGCTCAACTACCGGGAGTGCGTCAAACCCGACCGGGCGGTGGCCCAGGGGGACGTGATCTCCTGCCGGGGCCTGGGGAAATGCGTGGTGCAGGAAGTGGGCGGAACGTCCCGGAAAGGACGCATCCTACTGGTATTGGAGCGATATGTGTAATGGAACAGACGAAGATCGACCGGATCAACGCTTTGGCGAAAAAAGCAAAGAGCCCCGGGGGGCTCACCCCGGAAGAGATGGTGGAGCGGGACCTGCTGCGGCAGGAGTACGTGGCCGCCTACCGGGACAACCTGGTCGCCCAGCTGGAACACACGGTGATCGTGGAGCCGGACGGGACCAGGCACCGGCTGCCCCGGAAGCCGTAATACGAAGGCGGTACCCCTGCGGCAATGCACAGGGACCCAAAAGCACCGGCCGCGGCCGGTGCTTTTTTGGGTTCGCGGCGTCCCGCTTCTGGACACAGGGCAAATTTCGTGATACGATAATGTCCGCTGAACCGGCCGTATGGCTGAGAAACAAAGCGGCGCCGCTTTGCGGCGGATTTCGTAAAAAGACCGCAACTTTTCCCGCTTCTGCTCCGTCTGAGAGAGGACGGAGAAAGGAGGTCTTATGCAGCTTGTATTCAAGCAGCGGTTTTTCTCCTGGTTTGACAGCTATGATATCTACGATGGGGAAGGCCGCACGGTCTATACGGTGGAGGGCAGACTGGCCTGGGGCCACCGGCTGGAGATCTACGGTCCGGCGGGCGACCACCTGGGCACGGTAAAGGAGGAGCTGCTCACCCTGCTGCCCCGGTTCGCCCTCTATGCCGGAGGGGTGTGTTTGGGTTGTATTCGAAAGGAATTTACCCTGTTTCGCCCCCGCTTTACCCTGGACTGCAACGATTGGCAGGTAGAGGGCGACTTTCTGCAATGGGAGTACCGGGTCGCCGACGGGGCCGGGCGCACGGTCATGCAGGCGTCCAAGCAGCTGTTCCGCTGGACGGATACCTATGTGCTGGAGGTGGCGCGCGCAGGACGCCCTGCTCTGTCTGATGATCGTGCTGGCCATTGACGCGGCCAAATGCTCCGCCGGAAACGGCTGACCGGTGTCCAGGGCCCAAAGACCCGCCGGCCGGGCGCTTTCGCAAGTTTCCGACAGGGACTAAAGCGCCGCTTTCGCGGCACACTACCCTATGGAACCAGAGACGGCCCGGCGGGGCCGTAAGCATCGGCGTGGCCCGCGGTTCAACGTTCCGGGCGGAGCCCCTCCAAAACGTATGGTTCCTGATCTGCGGGCCGTGCCCCATCCCAATCGAAGAGGTATGCATCTATGCTGGAACATCCTGCCGTCCGCGCCCTGCTGCTCTCCTTTGCAGCGGGCCTGTCCACCCTGCTGGGAGCGCTGGTGGTCTTTTTTACCAAAACGAAAAGCCAGAAGCTGCTGGCCATCTCGCTGGGCTTTGCCGCCGGGGTGATGCTCTCGGTGTCCTTCACCGATCTGTACCCTAACGCACGGGACCTGCTGGACCAGGCCCTTGGGGTGCGGCCGGGAACGCTGGCCGCGGTAGCGTCGCTGGCCGGGGGCGTATTGCTGGCCATGGCGCTGGATCACTTTGTGCCCCATGAGGGCTTTGATTCCGTCACCGGCGAGGCTCCCCACAAGGACCTGTTCCGGGTGGGGTTCGTGTCCACGCTGGCCATCGGGCTGCACAATTTTCCCGAGGGCGTGGCCACCTTCATGGCCGGGTACGAAGACGCGGCGCTGGGCGTGTCCATCGCCATTGCCATCGCCATGCACAATATCCCCGAGGGCATTTCCGTGGCCATGCCGATTTGGTACGCTACCGGGAGCCGCCGCCGGGCCTTTCAGTATACGCTGCTCTCCGGTATGGCCGAGCCGGTAGGGGCCCTGCTGGCCTTTTTGGTGCTGCGGCCTTTCATCAATGGGCTGGTGCTGGGGGTGCTCTTCGGGCTGGTGGCGGGCATCATGGCCTATATCACGGTGGAGGAGCTGATCCCCTCCTCCCGGCAGTACGGGCATGACCGCGCTGCCCTCTGGGCCACGCTGGCGGGGATCTGCGTCATGCCCCTGACGCATCTGCTGTGAACGGGGAGGCGCGTTGTGGAGCTGGATTACAACAAACTGCTCAGCCTGACGGCGGAGATGGGGCTTTGCCTGATGGAGAGCGGAGCGGAGACCTACCGGGTGGAGGAGTCCATGCACCGGCTGCTCTCGGCCTACGGCGTTGCCGGTGAAGTCTTCGCCATTCCGAACTGTATCATCGCCACCCTCACCTCCCCGGAGCGGCGTCCCCTGACCCAGATCCGCCGCGTGCCCGCCCATGGCACCGACATCGACCAGCTGGAGCGGTACAACGACCTGTGCCGCCGCCTGTGCCGGGAAGCGCCGGAATTGGACGCGGCCCTGGAGCAGGTGGCTCAGATCGGACGGGAGCGCCGCAGCTACCCCCTGTACATCCGCCTGGCCGGGTACTTCCTGGGCTGCGGCATGTTTTCTCTGTTTTACGGCGGCACGCTGCGGGACGGCCTTTGCGGCGGCGTATGCGGGGTCGCCATCGGGCTCTGCCTGGCCCTGACCGGCGCCTTTGGCGCCAACCTCTTTTTTAAAACGGTAGCCGGCGCGGCGGTATCCGCCCTGACGGCGCTGCTGCTGACGGCGGCGGGTCTGGGACAGAGCCTGGATAAGATCATCATCGGCGCCCTCATGGCCCTGGTGCCCGGCATCGCCATCACCAACGCCATGCGGGACATTATGGCCGGAGATATGGTGTCCGGCATCAGCAAGGGGGCCGAGGCTCTGCTCATCGGCGCGGCCATCGCGCTGGGTACCGCCATTGCCCTGGGGCTGGCGGCCCTTACCGCGGGAGGTTGAGCCATGGAACTGATCAGCGGTTACGTTTTGCCCTGCCTGTATGCCTTTCTGGCCTGCATCGGCTTCTGCTTCCTCTTCAACATCCACGGCATCGGCATGTTCATCTGTGCCGGAGGCGCAGGGCTGGGGTGGCTGTGCTATCTGCTGACCGCCCCGCTGGTGGGCAGCGATATCATCCAGGCCTTCCTGGCGGCCCTGGTGATCTCCGCCTGGTCTGAGATCATGGCGCGCCTGCGCCGGTGCCCGGTCACCAGCTATCTGCTGGTGGCGCTGTTCCCGCTGGTCCCGGGCGGCGGGATCTACTATACCATGGAGCACGCTGTGAGCGGCGAGGTAGACCTGTTTCTCTCCACGCTGCTGCACACCCTTGGCCTGGCTGGGGCTCTGGCAGTGGGGGCGCTGCTGGTGGCCTCCTTCGTGCGGCTGTTTCAAAAGCGGCGGGAACACCGGAGCTAGACGGGAAAGGAACCAATATGCCCAGATATGATGTCGTCCTCTTCGACGCCGACAATACATTGTTTGATTTTGACCGCTCCGAGCGGGAGGCGCTGGCGGGACTGCTCCGCGCCCACGGCCTGCCTGGCGGTGCGGCGGATGTGGCGCTGTACCATAAGATCAACCAGGGCCTCTGGGATCGGTTCGACCGGGGGGAGGTGCGGCGGGAATGGCTGGTGGTGGAGCGCTTTCGGGCCTTTTTGGAGGCGGCGGGACGCCAGGGCGATCCCCGGCAGCTCAACCGGGAGTACCTGCGCCGCCTGGGTGAGAGCGGGCACCTGCTGCCCGGCGCCTATGATCTGTGCCGCAGCCTGGCCCGTTGCTGCACCCTGGCCATCGTCACCAACGGCGTAGCCGTGGCCCAGCGGGGACGGTTCGAGCGTTCCCCCCTGAAGGAGCTGATCCCCTGGCTGTTCATCTCGGAGGAGGTGGGGGCCAGCAAGCCCGACCCGGCCTTTTTTGCGCCGGTGCTGGCAGCGCTGGGGGTGACCGACCGCAGCCGGGTGCTGATGGTGGGAGACAACCTGCTCACCGACATACAAGGCGGCGCCAACGCAGGGCTGGACACCGCGTGGTACCGCCCCGGCCATGCCCCCCGCACGGCGGGGATCGTCCCGACCTATGAAGCGGATTCCTATCGGGCCCTGGAGGCCCTGATTCTGAACCAGACCCCTGAATATCGAAATAAATGAGGTGTCCCCCGTGTCCCCATCTGTTTATGATTCCGTCCGGAACGACCGGCATTCCCGGCACCGGAAACAGCCGCCCCGCCGCTGGAAGCTCCCCTTGCTGCTGGCCGCCGGTGCGGTATGCCTGTGCCTGATCGTAGCGCCCACCCTGGGCAAGTCGCCCGCCCCCGGCACGCCGGCTGGGCAGGCGGCCCCGCCCCCGGCCACCCCGGACTTTGTGCCGACGCCGGAACCGACCCCTACCCCGGCCCCTACGCCCACGCCGGAACCCACGCCCACGCCCGTCCCGGCCTTTGACTTTTCCCAAAGCGCCCCCGAGCGCGAAACGGTGGAGATGGATTACTTCGCAGACGCCCTGTTTATCGGGGATTCCCGCACCGACGGGCTGCGGCTCTACAGCGGCGTCAAGGGCGCGGATTTTTACTGCTATAAGGGCCTGACCATCTTTGAGATGAACAGCCGCAAAGTGGCGGAGATCGACGGGACCAAATACAGCGTGCTGGACGCCCTGGGCCGGGGCAGGCAGTACGCCAAGATCTACATATCCCTGGGCATCAACGAACTGGGCTATTTCGACGACCAGGTCTTTGCGGACACGTTCGCCGCCTTCCTGACGCAGGTAAAGGCCCTTCAGCCCGGCGCGGTGATCTATCTGGAGAACCTGGCGCCGGTGAACCCCGGCAAATGCAAGGCCAACCGCCAGCCTTACTATGTGAACAACGACCGGGTGGCAGACTATAACGCCATCTTCCCCCGCCTGGCGGAGGAGCAGCAGGTGGTGCTGCTGGACGTGGCCGCCGCCCTGAGCGACGCGGACGGGGTCCTCCCCGCCGAGGCCACGGTGGACGGAGTACACTTTACCAAGGATTGGTACAAGACCTGGCTGGCCTATCTGATGGACCATACGGTGGATGCGGAGGAATACGCGGCGGGACAGACCGGCGCGGCGGAAGGAGAGAGCGGATCATGAAACGAGTGCTGTTACTGCTGCTGGCGGGGGTCCTGAGCGTGGGACTGGCTGCCTGCGGGGGCGGCTTTGCCGGGTATGACCCGGAAACGACCGCCCAGGCGCTGCTGGATTCCGGCGCATTTGAGGACGCCCTGGACACACTGGACGAGGAAAGCGCCTGTATGGTCTACGGCCTGGATCCGGAGCAGGTGGAGGACTGTGTGGTCTACGCCTCCATTACCGCCGGGGCGGAGGAGATCGCGGTGCTCCGCATGACCGATGAGGATGCCGCCAAAGCCGCCCTGGAGGCCCTGAAGGGCCGGGTGGAGGACCAGATCGCCGCTCTGAAGGATTATCAGCCGGAGGAAGTGGGCAAACTGGACGGAGCCATCCTGGACCGGCAGGGAACGACGGTGCTGCTGGCTGTGCCGGCCAGCCATGACCTGGCGCAGGCCGCGCTGGACGCGCTGCGGTGAATCGCTTAACCATCCCCGCATTTTTGCGGGGATGCCGTCCGCTGCACTTGTACGCTTCCCCGCAGGGGGAGCGCGGCGGCCATAAGGCGGCAGCGTAAAAAACCGGGCCGGGCCGCTGGGCCAGGCCCGGTTTTTTCACGCCGGCGGAAACTTTTTGCCGTCCCCGGCCGTCTCAGGAATCAGAAAAGGAGCGCTGTACAGCCTTGGAGCAGACCGAAGGGATCATCCACCGCCAGCTGGTGGACTATATCGTGGCGGGGCAGGGGGATTTTTACCGTCTGGCGTACAGCTATGTCCAAAACCGGGATGCGGCCCTGGATGTGGTGCAGGAGAGCATCGTCAAGGCCCTGTCCAAGTCGGACTCCCTGCGCCGTCCGGAGTATATGAAGAGCTGGTTCTACCGGATCCTGCTCAATGAGAGCATGAACCACTTCCGCCGGGGCAGAAGGCTGGTCCCGCTGGAGGATACCCTGGCCGACCGGGCCGCCCCCGAGACCGACCCGGGCCTGCGGCTGGACCTGTACGACGCGCTGGAGCGGCTGGACCTCAAAGAACAGACGGTGATCCGGCTGCGTTTTTTTGAAGATATGAAGCTGGAGGAGATCGCTCTAGCGACCCACACCAATCTGAATACCGTGAAATCCCGGCTCTACAAGGGCCTGCGGAAGCTGCGGGAACTGACGGGGGAGGAACTGAACGATGCATGAGGCATGGGAGCGCGCACGGGCGCGCTATCAGGCGGCCGCGCTGCCGGAGGAGCTGGCCTTTGCCGTGGCGGGCGCGGTGCGGCGCGGGGAACGTCAGCGGAAGGGGCGGCGGGCACTTCGGCGGGCGGCGGCCACCGCGCTGGCCGGCTGCGCCTGCTTCGCGCTGCTGCTCAACGTCAGCCCCACCTTTGCCGGGGCGGTATACCAGGTGCCGGTGCTGGGGCAGCTGGCCCGGGTGATCACCGTGAAGGAGTACTCCATCAACGACCGGGATCACCTGATCGACGTGCGCCTGCCCGCCCTGGAGCTGGCGGCCAATACCGATCTGGAGCAGCGCGTCAATACGGAGATCCGCACGCGCATCGACCAGGTGCTTCAGGAGGCGGAGGACCGGGCCCGCGAGACCCGGGAGGCCTATGTGGCCACCGGCGGTGCGCAGAGCGATTTTATTCCCATCATCATCACGGTGGACTACGAGATCAAGTGCCAGAACGGGCAGTACCTCTCCTTTGTGCTGACCAAAACCGAGACGCTGGCCAGCGCCTATACAGAGGTGTACACCTACAACATCGACCTTCCGGCCGGGCGGGAGGTCTCCCTGCGGGATTTGCTGGGGCCCAACTACAAACAGCTGGCCAACCAGGCGATCCGCGCGGAGATCGCCCGGCGGGAGGCGGAGGACCCGGACAACCGGTACTTCCACGGCGAGGACGGGGTGGAGGGCTTTACCTCCATTGCCGACGACCAGCGGTTCTATCTCAACGGGGACGGCGTACCCGTGGTGGTCTTTGAGAAATATGAAATTGCACCCGGCTACATGGGCGAGCAGGAATTTGAGATAATACCCTGAACCGCAGGCAAAGGGGGGCGCGGCTGCCTCCCGGGACGGCAGGGCCGCGGTATCGGCCGGCTGTCGAAACACGGCCCGTTCCGCCCGCCGGACGAGGGCGGCTCCCGCCGCGCGGGAACGCCGGAAACGGTATGCCCGGCTGGGCGTTTGGGAAAAGAACGCCAAGACGATCGCCTTTTATCAAAACCACGGTTTTTATCAGACCGGCGCCCGCTCCTTTTTTGTGGGGGACGCCCGGCAGCGCGATTCCATCATGCGGAAGGACCTGTAAACAGGGGAGGTATGTTTATGTTTCGGGAGATGCGCAGAAAGCGCCAGGCGTTGACGCGGGAGGCGTGTGAGGCCGTCCTTTGCCGGAGGACCTGCGGCGTGTTGGCGCTGTCCGGGGACGATGGGTACCCCTACGCGGTGCCCATCAGCTATGTGTACGATGGGGGCAGGATCTATTTCCACTGTGCCAAGGACGGCCATAAGCTGGACGCCGTCCGGCGCTGCGGCAAGGCGTCCTTCTGTGTGGTGGATCAGGATCAGGTCGTCCCGGAGGAATACACCAGCTATTTCCGAAGCGTCATCGTCTTTGGGCAGATGCGGGTGCTGGAGGACGAGCGGGAGAAGCGCGCCGCCATCGAAGCGCTGGCCCTTCGCTACGCCCCGGAGGACGGCGCGGACCGCCGGAAGGCGGTCATCGACCGGGAATGGGCGCCGCTGTGTATGCTGGAGCTAACCATAGAGCACATGACGGGGAAGCAGGCCATTGAATTGGTGCAGGCCTGAAAGGCTGCGCAGGAAGCGGAAAACGGAGCGGTGCCCATCGCATGGCATGACCCATGGAGGCTCTGCATGGTACGGCAGGCCCGTGTTTACAACACGGGCCTGCTTTTTATCGGGGAGAAGGGCTGCGCGCCCTGTACCGGGAAAGACCGCACGCGCTCTTTGATAAAGCCGCCCCCCGGCGCGATCTGACGCGCCGGGGGGCGGCTTTATGCTTATTTACCGCGCCGCAGGTCGCAGAGGACCTTGACCAGCTGGATGACCAGGGTGGGCAGAAAAGCCAGCAGCACGATCTCCCCGAGGTTGGCCGGGCGGAAGGAGGCCGCCACCAGAAACAGGCTTTTCAGGCCGGGGATAAAGAGGACCGCCAGCAGCAGCACCACGCCGGCGCAGAACGCCAGGATGGAATATAGGTTGGTGGACAGCTTCAGACGGAAAACGGACTCGTCCCCGCGGCAGTTGAAGCCGTGGAACAGCCGGGCCAGCGTGAGGGTGGCAAAGGCCATGGTGCTGGCCAGGGCGGCGCTCTCCTGATAGCCCAGATAAAAAGCGATCATCGTGACCACGGCGATCAGCAGACCCTGAGCGCCGATGCGGGAGAGCAGGCTCTTGTTGAGGATGGGCTCCTTGGGGTCCCGGGGCTTCTGCCGCAGCAGGCCCTTGCGGGCGGGTTCCATGCCGATGGCGATGGCGGGCAGGCTGTCGGTCAGCAGGTTGATAAACAGCAGGTGGACCGGCTGGAACGGCACGGGAAGGGCCAGCAGGGAGGCGTACAGTACGCAGAAGATGCCCGCCGCGTTGCCCGAGAGCAAGAACTGGATGGCGTTTTTGATATTGGCGTAGACGCTGCGGCCGTTGACCACGGCCTTGACGATGGTGGCGAAGTTGTCGTCGGCCAGGATCATGGAGGCCGCATCCTTGCTCACTTCCGTGCCGGTGATGCCCATGGCCACGCCGATATCGGCCTTTTTCAGGGCGGGGGCGTCGTTGACGCCGTCGCCGGTCATGGATACGATGCTGCCCCGGCGCTGCCAGGCGTTTACAATGCGTATTTTATGTTCGGGAGATACCCGCGCGTAGACCGAAATGCCGGCCAGCCGCTGATCCAGATCGGCGTCGGTCATGTTATCCAGCTCCACGCCGGAGACGGCCTCGTCTCCCTCCCGGAAGATGCCCAGCTGCTTGGCGATGGCGGAGGCGGTGACCTTATGATCGCCGGTGATCATAATGGTACGGATGCCGCCCTCCCGGGCGTCGGAGACGGCCTGGATGGCCTCAGGCCGGGGCGGGTCGATCATGGAGATCAGGCCGATAAAGGTGAAGCCGTCCTCATCCGAGAGCGCGGGGGGGCGGAAGCCGGGCAGCTCCTTATACCCGAAGGAGAGCACCCGAAGTCCCTCCATGGACAGCTCCATATTGATCCGGGAGATGGCCTCCCGGCGTTCCGGGGTCATCTCGACCGGGCCCTCCCGGGTGAGCAGGTAGTTGGAGCGCTGGAGCAGCACGTCGATGGCGCCCTTGGTAAAGAGGGTGGGGACGCCGTCGATATCGTGGAGAGTGCTCATGAGCTTGCGGTCGGAATCGAAGGCCAGCTCGCCCAGCCGGGGGTGCTGGGCGCGGTAGGCCTCCTCGTCCACGCCGAACTTTTCTCCCAGCTGCACCAGGGCCACCTCGGTGGGATCGCCGATGGAGGCACCGGTCTGCTGATTGTTGGTGGCGTCGCTGGCCAGCAGAGCGGCCTTCAGCAGCAGCCGCTGTACGTCGTTGACCAGGTTCAGGTCGTCTCCCTCCAGCAGGGAGCCGTCGGCGTACACCTTCTGGGGGGTCATTTTGTTCTGGGTCAGGGTCCCCGTCTTGTCGGAGCAGATGACGGATACGCTCCCCAGGCTCTCCACGGCCTTGAGGTCTTTGATGATGGCGTTTTGCCGGGCCATCTTCTGCGTGCCCATGGCCAGCACGATGGTGACGATGGAGGAAAGCGCCTCCGGGATGGCGGCCACGGCCAGGGCCACGGCAAACATCAGGGAGTCCAGCACGCCCATGCCCGTACGGAAGATGGAGAGCAGAAACACCGCGGCGCAGATGATCATGATGACGGTGGCCAGCTTGGCGCTGAATTTGTCCAGACTTTCCTGGAGCGGGGTCTTGCGCTGCTGGGTCTGGTTCATGAGCGCGGCGATCTTGCCCAGCTCGGTCTCCATGCCGGTGGCGGTGACCAGCACGGTGGCCCGGCCGTAGGTGACCAGGGAGCCGGAAAAGACCATGTTTTTCTGGTCGCCCAGCGCCACCTGCTCGGCGGTGATGGCCTCGGCGGTCTTGTCCACGCCCTCGGATTCGCCGGTCAGGGAACTTTCGTTGACCTTCAGAGAGAAGTTCTCCAGAATGCGGCCGTCGGCCACCACCATGTCCCCGGCCTCCAGCAGCACGATGTCGCCGGGCACCACGTCTGCAGAGGGGATCTCCAGCCGCACGCCGCCCCGCAGCACTTTGGCCGAGGGAGCGGACATCGCCTTCAGGCTCTCCAGGGATTTTTCCGCCTTCACGTACTGGGCGGTACCCAAAATGGCGTTGAGAACGAGTACGGCAAAGATGACGATGGTGCTCTCCACGTTTTCCGAAAGGGCGGAGATGACCGCGGCGATGAGGAGGATGACCACCAAAAGATCCTTGAACTGCTCGAAAAAGATCTGGGATACGCTTTTCTGTTTGCCCTCGGAGAGCTTGTTGGGACCATATTGCCCGGTACGGCGGCGCACCTCCTCCCCGCTCAGGCCGGCGGGGGCGGCTTTTTGCGCCTCCAGCGCCTGCTGCGGGGTCTTGCGGTAATAGGCCTCTGCCATTACGATTCCTTCCTTCCACATATTGTCTCACAAGCGGGAGAGGCAATAAAAAAAGACCTCCCGCCAACTGCCGCCCATAGCGACAGCTGCCGAAAAGTCTTGTTACCACGACGGGCGCATACCGCCAGGTCCGCAGACGGACCGTGATGTTGACGGCATGACTTTCAAACTACTCCCTTTTCAACTGCCGATATGATATCACAGCCCCGAACGCAAGTCAAACGGTTTTTCTCAGGATGTGCCATTTTCCGGTTTTTATGAGCGCGGCTGCGCGGGCTGCTGCCGCTCCCGGTAGACCAGCAGATCCCCCACCCCGCAGCGCAGGACGAAGCAGATGCGGGCCAAAATGTCCGCGTCGATCTTCTCCACCTGGTTTTTATACCATTTGTCAATGACCTCGTAGCGGGTATTTACCAGCCGGGCCATGCGGTTCCGGGAGATCCCGCGCTGGTCCATCAGCTCGCGCAGCCGGAGCTCCACCCGGCCGTACTCCTGGATCAAAAGGACGCCCTGCTCGTTCATCTCATCACCCCGGAATAATACTACAAGCGCCGTTATCAAAGTATAATATCCATATAAAACGTTACTATACAAATAGTGAATAATGTGCTATAATACCTGCGATCCCGGTGCGCCGGGGGGAATGCGGCCGATATCCGGCGGTGCACCCTGCGGGTCCGGGATGGAGCGGATGGGCCGGATGGCCGGGAAAATATGCATCCGGCCGGGGACCGATTGCGTAAAAGTCCTGTAATTGTCTGTGAAAAGCAAAAAAAACACTACCCAAATGAAGGAAGTTACGCTATAATTATCTTGAATCGGTATCCCCAGGTGCCGGGGAGGAAGAAGGAGGGGCAGCGATGGGCAAAAACGCACCCGTGACCGTGGTCAAAAGGGTCGCCGTCACTATGCTGGGCGGCTTTCGCATTCGGGTAGACGGTAATGTGCTCACCGATGAGATCAATCGCTCCCAAAAGCTGTGGAACGTGCTGTGTTACCTGATTGCCCATCGGGAACGCACCGTGCCTCAGTCGGAGTTTATCGAGCTGTTCTGGCCGGAGGAAAACAGCGCCAATCCGACCAATGCGCTCAAGACCCTGCTCTATCGGGTGCGCAGCCTGCTGGAGCCGCTGTTTGGGGAGGGACTGGAGCCCATCCTTTCCCAGCGGGGGGCCTACGCCTGGAATCCGGCCATCGCCTGTGAGATGGACGTGGACCGATTCGAGCTGCTGTGCCGCCGGGCCCAGGATACCGCCCTGCCCGCCCAGAAGCGCATGGCGCTGTATGAGGAGGCCGCCGAGGTGTATCGGGGCGATTACCTGCCCAAGCTGGCCAACCAGATGTGGGTGGTACCCATCAGCGCCCACTATCATACCCTGTACCTGGAGGCGGTAAAGGAGTACGCCGATCTGCTGGAGCACGCGGAGAAATTTGAGGCCATGGCCGAACTGTGTACCCGCGCCAGCCAGCTCGATCCCTTGGACGAGAGCCTGCACACCCTGATCGTCCGGGCCCTGCTGCGCCAGGGAAAGGATTCCGCCGCCCTGAGCCATTACGAAAAGGCGACCGATCTGCTCTACCGGAATCTGGGCGTGCGTCCCTCTGAGGAGCTGCGGGCCCTCTACCGGGAGATTATGGACGTGGAGGAGCGCCTGGAGACCAATCTGGAGGTCATCCAGGCCAATCTGCGGGAAGCGGCCCAGCGGCCCGGGGCCTTTGTGTGCGAGTACGGCTTCTTTAAGGAAGCCTACCGGCTGGAGGCCCGCCGTTCCGCCCGCAGCGGAGCCTGCGTACATATCGCGCTGGTCACCGTCTCCCTGCCCGACGGCGGAGTTCCGCCCCTGGGCGTGCTCAACACCACCATGGACCAGCTGCTGGAGGTGCTGGTGCACAACCTGCGCCGGGGGGACGTGGTCTCCAAGTACAGCGGCGCCCAATACGTCGTCATGCTGCCGGCGGCCAATTTTGAAGATTCCACCATGGTCGTAGAACGGATCGTGAACGCCTTTTACCGCCAGCACCGGCGGAATTTCCTCAAGCTCACCTACCGGATCCGTGAGCTGTCTTGAAACAATAGGAGCTTATCTCTATGAAAAAACGCACCGCCACTCATTTGGGTACCGTCCTTGTGTGCCTGGCCTGCGTCTGCCTGGGCGCAGTCCTGGCCCTGGTGTGGCAGGGCAGACAGTCCGTCCTGCCCGCCGCCCCCCAGATATCAGCCGCGCCGCTGCCTGCCGCCACGCCGGAGCCTACCCCCAATGCCACCGCTGCGCCGGAGCCGACGCCGGAGGCCGAGGCGGGCGGCGACCCGGCTCTGGTCGAAGACAACGGATTGCCCAAGGATCAGCTGTATGTGACCGACGCGCGGAAGGGCTATGCCGACGGCGCGCTGCGCCTCATCATCCCCAAGCTGGGAGTGGATGTGCCGGTGCTGGACGGGGTGGACGCCCAGACCCTCCTGCGGGGGGTGGGACTGTACGATTACGCCCAGCTGCCCGGCGAGGGCGGGGCCAACACCTCCATCGCCGGCCACCGCAACGGCCTGCGGGGCGGCAAGATCACCGACAATATGCCCTTCTACTACATCAATACCCTGACCGAGGGAGACTACCTCTACCTCCAGGACAGTGAGCAGATCTACCAGTACCTTTGGGAATGCACCGAGGTCATCGAGCCCAGCAACTGGGGCCCCATCTACAATCAGGGCTACGCCTGCGTCACCCTGACGACCTGTACGCCCATCGGCGTGGCGGACCACCGGCTGGTGGTCCGGGGGGCGCTGGTGGACACCATTCCGCTGAGCGGGGATTACGATTATCCCGCCAGCACCACTGAGGAGTGACCGATCGATATGAAACACAACAAGCTCAGGAGTGCCGCCGCCGCTCTGCTGGCACTGGCGCTGGTGCTGGGCGCGGGTGGCGTCCTGCTGGCCGCGTCGGAGGCCAAGGCGGCCAAGCCTGCCTCCCTGCCCGTCAAGGCGGAGACCAAGACCGGCGTTACCGTATACGCCAACGCCAAGGCATCCATCGACGCCTCCAACCTGGCGGAAGGCTACCTGCTGGTGACGTATACCGGCGGGAGGAATGTGAAGATCAAGGTACAGATCACCAAGGAGGGCGGCGTCACCTACACCTATAACCTGAACAACCAGGGCGGTACGGAGACCTTTCCGCTGACCGAAGGAGACGGCAAATATACCGTCAAGGTGTTTGAGAACACCACCGGCACCAAATATGCCGTTGCCCACAGCACCGCGGTGGAGCTGAAGCTGCGCAACGATTTTCTGCCCTTCCTTTACCCCAACCAATTTGTCGATTACAACGCCAAGTCCGCCGTGGTGTCCAAGGCCGCGGAGATCGTCTCCGCCGCCGGGGCGGCGACGGACCTGTCCAGGGTGCAGGCGGTGTTTGATTTCGTTACCAAGAACTTTTCCTATGATTATGAGCTGGCCAAGACGGTGCAGAGCGGTTATCTGCCAGTGGTGGACCGTGTGCTGGAGGGAAAGAAGGGGATCTGCTTCGATTATGCCGCGGTGATGTGCGCCATGCTCCGCAGCCAGAACATCCCCTGCAAGCTGGTGGTGGGCTATGCCGGGACCACGTATCATGCCTGGATCAACGTATATATCGACGGCGTGGGCTGGGTGGACAAGGTGATCTATTTTGACGGAGAGAGCTGGACGCTGATGGACCCCACCTTTGTTTCCACCGGCAAGGCAAGCCAAAGCATCATGAAGTACGTGACCGACGACACCAATTACACGCAGAAATACGCCTATTGACATAATTATGCTGGAAAGCGGGGGTCCTGCGGCACGCCGTGGGGCCCCTTTCCAAAGGGAGGGTGGCCGGATGGAACGGGATCGGATGCGGCGGGAGACGCTGGACGACGACACGCTGTCTTTGTTTTGCAGTCAGCTTTCCCTGATGCTCCAGGCGGGTATCGGCGTGGAGGAGGGGGCGGCCCTGTTGGCCGGCGATGCGGACGAGCCGGGGCAGCGGACCCTGCTGGCCGGCCTGCGGGCCGGCCTGGACCGGGGTGAGCCCCTCTCGCAGGCGCTGGAAGCGACGGGCGGGTTCCCGGATTACCTCCTGCGCATGGTAGAGATCGGCCAGGCGTCGGGGCGCCTGGATCAGGTGCTCGCCGCGCTGGGGCGCTATTACGCCCGCCAGGCGGATACCCGCCGGGCCCTGCGCAGGGCGGTGGCCTACCCCGCGGTGATGGCGGTGCTCATCGCCGTGATTTTCCTGGTGCTGGTGGCCCGGGTGCTTCCTGTGTTCCAACAGGTTTTCGTGCAGCTGGGGGTGGAGCTCTCCCCGGTAGCTGCCGCGCTGCTGCGGTTCGGCAGCGCGGGGCAGGCGGTCACCGCTGCGGCCGCGGTGGTGTTGGCCCTGTGCGCGCTGCTGCTGGTATGGCTGCTGCGCGCCC
>NZ_JALFGV010000050.1:0-6544 GCF_022777125.1 Lawsonibacter sp. | reverse complement strand
CTGCCAGCGTATAGGCCCCCGCTCCGGGGTGGTCCCGCACGGCGGCGAAGGCCTCCTCCAGCCGGCACTGGTGGTGCGCCGTCAGCTGTCCCACCCGGGCGGTCAGGTCCCCACGGCCCCGGTGGCCGGGCAGAGGGAGGGCGCCGCCGTAGGCGCGCACCCGCTCCAGACTGACCAGGTAGGAACCCAGGGCGTCCGGCATGGCAGGCCAGGCGGTGATATTGGGGGTAATATCGAAGAGCACGTGATCCCCAAGGAGAATGGCATTGTGTTCCTCCAGGAAGAAGCACATCTGCCCCGGCGTGTGTCCCGGCATCAGCAGGCACCGCAGCCGCCAGGGGCCCAGCTCCAGAAGCTGGCCGTCCTCCAGGCTTTCATAGTGACCGCCGGTGGGCGGAGCCATGGAGCGGGCGGGATTGGTGTCGTTCAGATGGCGCAGGGACAAAAGCGGAAAGCCCTCCTCCAGAAAGCGCCGCTCCGCCATACCCCAGAAGACCCGGCGGGCCTCCGGATCGTCCAGGGAAGGACGGTCCACGCGGCTGACGTAGATGATCCCCGCCGTACCCGCCACCTCCGGGGCAAGACCGGAATGATCGGAATGCAGATGGGTGAGCACCACGTCGATGGGCTTGTCCAGGCAGCCCAGGGCTTCCAGCCCGGCAAACAGGGCCTCCCGGCAGGCGCTCTGACGAAAGCCGGTATCCACCAGAACGCTGCGCTGTGCGCCGCGGAGCAGATAGGCGTTGAGCTCTTTCAGCGGGTTGCCGGGCAGGGGCACAGGGATCCGGAAGAGGCCGGGCAGCAGTTCTTCGGGAAAGGGAGAGCGGCTCATTCGGTTTCCTCCTCATCCAGCAGGGCGGAAAGGACTTCGTTGTAGACCCGCTCGGGCTTGGCCTGAAAACCGGAGCACAGGCGCTCCCCCTGGTCCCGGGAGGCGCAGAACAGGGACAGGGAAAACAGATTCCCGCCGTCGTCGTCCAGGGCCAGCTCCACGGTAAAGCCGCCCTCCGCCCGCTCCAGGACCTGCGAGCGTACCTGGGCGTTGCGCCGCAGCGCGCCGTTGAGCTTGGATACCTGGAGCCCGGCCTTGCGCTTGACCGAGTAGGGCAGGCTGCTCTCACAGGCGGCGCCGTCCCGGCGCCCTTTCTCCGTAATGGCGTAGCGGTCGTCTTCCAAAACCAGATGGCCGGTCTCCACCAGCTCGTTTACCGCCTCGGCAAATTCGAAATAATCGACGCCCCCGTCGCACATGGTCAGATCGGTGAGCGTGGGAAAGTCAATGGGGGCCACCACCCGGGCCATCAGGTAGAGAATGAGAAATTTGATATCCAGCTTGTCATGAATAAAGCCATAGCGGGCCATCGTGTATGCTCCTTTCCCCCAAACAGATGGGATACCCTTCGTTGACAAGGGCAATTCCATTATACCGAAAAAAGGCCGCTGCCACAAGGGAAAGTTTCAGCCGCTTGACAGGGGGTCAGATATGGGGGTATCATACAGGGGAAACAGAAACGTGAAACAGAACGGAGGAACCCCACCATGGGAAAGAAACGGCTGCCCCTGCTCCTGGCGCTTTTCCTGCTCCTCTCCGCCTGCGGCGGGCCCGGTGATCCGGAGGCGACCCCCACGTCCGCACCCACGCCGGAAGCGGCGGTTACATCGCAGCCCGCTCCCGCACCCACGCCGGAGCCTTACGACGGACCGTGGAACCCCCTGACCGGGGAGCCCATCGGGGAGGACTGGGTCAACCGGCGCCCGGTGGCGATCATGCTCAACAATTTGAAGGAGGCCCTGCCGCAGCAGGGACAGTCCGAGGCCGACATCCTCTATGAGGTGCTGGCGGAAGGCGGCATCACCCGGATGCTGGGGGTCTATCAGAGTGTGGAGGGCGTGGGGAAGATCGGTTCCATTCGTTCTGCCCGGCCTTATTATCTGGAGCTGGCGCTGGGGCATGACGCCGTCTACCTCCATGCCGGCGGCAGCGAGGACGCCTACGCCAAGATCCGCCAGTGGAGCGTGGACGCGCTGGACGGCGTACGGGGACCCTATATGAGCAACAGCGACAATGGAAACCTGATGTGGCGGGATTCCGAGCGGCGCAAGAGCTACAGTCTGGAGCATACCGTGGTTACCAGCGGAGACGCCGTTTGCGAGCGCTTTGCCGGCTATACCGGTCTGCGGCAGGAGCATGAAGACGGCTATGTCTATGAGATGTCTTTTGCTCAGGACGGTACGCCGGCGGGCGGTGCGGCGGCACAACAGATCACCGTGCCCTATTCCAACTACAAGACGGGGCTGTTCACGTACGATGCGGACACCGGCCGTTACCAGGTGGAGGAATACGGCAAGCCCTATGTGGACGGAAACACCGGCGAAACGGTGGCGGTGACCAATGTGATCGTTATCAAGACGGCCTGTAAAAATACCGGCGACAAATACGCCCACATCACCGTGGATCTGTCCAGCGGCGGCGCAGGATGGTTTGCCTGCGGCGGACAGTATATTCCCATCACATGGACCAAGGATTTTCCGGATGGGCAGCTGCGCTATTTCGATGCTGAAGGCGAGCCGCTCACCTTCGGCGTGGGGAATACCTATGTGAACATCGTCCCCCTGGACAGCGCCGTGAGCTTTACATAACCAAAACACCCCCGGCATCGGAAGATGCCGGGGGTGTTTGTTTCAGGGGGCGGTCAGCTGCAGCAGCCCTTGAAGTCACGGTAGCCCTCGCCGCAGGGGGCGATGCTGTTGGGGGGGAAGAATTCGTCCACAGGGAATTTGACGTGACGGAAGATCTCGCAGGGGTCGTCGTCGCAGTTCCCGCAGGCGCACTCCTTTTCGGGCATGCAGTAGTCGTAGGCAGGCATAAGCAGCTGGGAGTCCCGCTCCAGACGGATAATGGAGAACTGGCCCAGGGTGACGTAAATGCGCTTGCCCTCGCCGCCGAAGCACAGGTCGCTGCCGAAGCAGGCGCAGATGCAGGGGGGAATCTCGGTGAGTTCGCAGTCGCAGCAGGGACGGCACTCGCAGACCTCCACCAATTTCATGTTGAGGACGATGGGGTCCACCGCCTCCACCACGGCGGTCGGCAGGTTGGTTTTGCGGATGTTCTGCTCGTCCAGGGCTTCAAAGGCGGCCTCAGAGGAAAAGACTTTGGCGGTGCCCTCGCTGCCGAAGAGGATGACGCGTTTGTCAAAGACGCACAGGCCGCAGACTTCGACCGGGCGGGCCGCGCCTACGAAGGCGTCGGCGGTGACGCGGTAGAAATAGCGCACGTCCACCGTGTAAAAGCCGCGGTTGAAGCCGATGGGCTCTACGTCGATGTACACGTACAGCAGCTCGGCCTTGCCGGCCTTGATGCTGATGGCCCGGTCGATGGCGCACTGGGAGCTCTGGGTGGGGTAGAAGCGCAGGTCTTCGATACAGTCCTTATCTTTGCAGGAATCATAGATTTTTTTTGTGTGTATGCACACGGCCTCACGGATACAGGCGGTATCCTGCACAGGGCCGGGCATGACCTTATCAGGCATTGCAATACCTCCCAAAAGAGTATTAAAAGGACAGTTCCTTCCGTTCCATTCTATGAGTGAGCGCCGGAATGGTGCAGGCGGGGCGTGGGTGAGAAAGGAGCCCAGGCCATTTTATGGCCTGGGCTCCGGAAGGGTGTTGGTCAGCGGGCGGAAAAGGGACGCGGCGCCTTGCGCCGTCCCGGCCGGTCGGACAGGATCAGCGCCAGGCAGCAGAGCAGCAGCACCGCGGCGATGAGGATGGCGCAGTTGCGGAAGAAAGCCTCCGGCATGACCAGAATGATCTGGTCGGTGCGCCAGTCAAAGAGCCAGTTGTCCTTTCCGGGGAAAAAGATGGCGTGGAACAGGGTAAAGGCCCGGTCGAAATCCAGCGCGGCCAGACCGGCCACGGCCGTCACCAGCGCCGCAGCCAGCGCCCCGGCCCAGAAGCCTGGCCCACGGCCCCGGAAACGGTGGAAGGCGAGCCTGCCGGTACGGCACAGCAGAACCAGGATCAAGGCGGTCCCGGCGCTGATCCCAAGCACCCAGAAATCGGCCGTGAAGAGCACGCGCACATCCTCAAAATGGCTCTTGCCGGATTCCGACCAGAGCAGCTGCCCGGTGCCGAAGGGCCTGCCCAGCACGCAGAAATCCAGTACCTCGTCATAGGCCTCACGGATGGTCTCCTGGGACCACCCGGTCTGCTCCGGCAGGTCCAGCGCGCCGATCTGCACATAGTAGAAGGGACGAAACAAGATGGGGACGGCAATGGAAAAGCTGACGGCCAGCAAAGCCAGCGCCACGGAACAGGAAAGCGAGGCCAGTTTGGAGGAATGCATCCAATCACTTCTTTCCGGCAGAGAGGGTAATCAGTACCTGGGAGGGCAGGTAGAACAGCCACATCCCGACCCGGGCGAAGGCGAACAGCCCGCCGTGCCCGGACACGGGAAGAAAGGCGGAGAGGTTTTGCAGCCCCACGCAGAGATCACAGCAGACGAAGAGGACGAGTCCAGCGGAAAACGCCGCATACCGCCGCCCCAGAAACAGACTCTCAAGCGCATTGGCGGCCAGCTGTGTGAAATAAAAGACGCTCAATGCGGTCAAAGACTCCAGGGCACTGAAGCGCCCCGCCACCAGCAGCACTGCCCCGCTCAGGGCCAGCCGCAGCAGCAGACGGGGCCATACCCGCCCGCCCCGCAGGCGGCGGAGCCGGACAAAATAGAGGGCCTGCACCACGCAGAAGGCGCCTACGCCGGCCAGATACCAGCGTCCCAGCACCAGCAGGAACAGATCGGCCAACAGGGTGACGCCAAGCGCGGCGCGTACTAGGCGGCGGTCGGGGTCCTGACTGCCGCCGCAGGACAGGAGGAAGCACAGAAGGATCGAGCCATACTTGAGGGCGGTGCTCCAGCCGCTTCCGACCTGCAGCAGGTCGAGGGTGAGAAAGGCGGAGTAGAGGCCGGCCTGTGCACAGAGGAATACGAGATATCTGCGTCCCATCGGTCTGCCTCCTCAAAATCTACTGGACAGCATTATACCCTCCCGCAGCTGGTATTGCAAGAAGCGGCAGCCCGCAAAGCGGGCCGCCGCTCCAGCTCGCTTAAGCGAGTTCCGCGCCAAGCGGAACCAATAGTCACCCGCTTTGCGGGTGAGGTTGAGAATTTAAATAGAGCCGCACCGACGGTAAACTGATGGATGTTCAGGCCATCAAAAAACCAAGAAAGACGGTGAAGCTCTATGGCGGACAGTTTAGCACATAGTAAATGGGTGTGCAAGTATCACATCGTGTTCACGCCGAAGTATAGAAGGAAGATAGATTATTGGGGGATGCGGGAGGATATCCGAGATATCATCCGGGATTTATGCAAGTGGAAAGGGGTAGCGATCCTGGAGGGAAAAGTAATGCCGGATCACATCCATCTATTGTTGTCGATACCGCCCAAGTATTCGGTGTCAAGCTTCATGGGATATCTGAAGGGAAAAGGTGCGATGATGATATTCGAGCGTCACGCAAATCTCAAGTACAAGTACGGCAACCGACACTTCTGGGCCACCGGGTATTACGTCAGCACGGTAGGCTTACAGGAGAAGGCCCTGAGGAAGTATATTCAAGAGCAAGAGAAACAGGATCAGATAGAGGACAAAGTTAGCACGAAAGAGTACGAAAACCCTTTTAAGGGTAACGCGAGGTAATCAGTCCACAATGGCTTGAACGTAGTGAAAGCCAGCGTCTTTTAGACGCTGGCCTCACTATGCCCCTACGGGGCTATTTCAAGCCACCCCTTTCAGGGGTGGTCTTGACTTGTCGAAAATGTATCGCCTTCCGCTTCGCAGCCTTCCGCCGCCCGCAGACGACGGAATCAAATCAGAATCCGCCCGTTCCGGGGACACAGGGTGAATGGTCCCCCAGGGGGCAAGGGAGGGGCCTGTGGGGGATGCGCCGCGGAAATGACCCTTCTCACGAAATTCTTGCCGACAATTCTACGAGAAATCGAGGCAACAATTTCGTATGGTCTTTTCGAAAAAGTGGCTTTGCCACTTTTTCAACAGCCTCGCTTACTTTTTGAAGCGCTCGAAGAGGGCCTGCTCCCACTGGTCGCCGTATTTCAGGCAGATCAGGAACAGGGCGATCCCGGCCAGCGCCAGCATCGCCATGCCCCAGGGAGGGATGGCGATGACCGAGCCTCCGAGCGCGCAGGCCACCAGCAGTCCCCAGGGCCGGGTCAGCAGAACGATGGTCAGGAAGCGGAGGAAGGGGATGTCGGTAAGCCCCGCCAGAATGCAGATCAAATCGTCGGGAAAGAAGGGGAACAGAAAGACCAGGGCCAGGAAAACGTCCCGCTTCCGGCGGATGACCTCCAGATACCTGTCCGCCACCGTTCGGCTGACCAGACGTTCGGCGAAGTTCTGCCCCAGAGCCCGGGCCAGCCAGAACACCAATACGGATCCAATGGTGATCGCGGCTACCGTCAGCAGGAACGCAGGCCACATCCCGAAGAGCACCGCTCCGGCCAGAGCGGTGATATTGCTTGGGATCG
>NZ_JALFGV010000110.1:0-11885 GCF_022777125.1 Lawsonibacter sp. | reverse complement strand
TCTGAGCCGGGAGGAACTGGATATCCTGCACGAATATCTGCCCTATTGGAGAGGAAAGGCTGCCTTTGAGCACTGGCAGGCCAAGGTACCGCCGGAGTATCAGCGGCTGGACCACATCATGGTAGCCACCGGCGGCTATGCGGAAAACGGTCACCACTGGGCCCATACGGCGGCGGACTATGAAAAGCTGCTGAGGGTGGGCAGTCTGGGACTGATCGCTGAGGCGGAGGAAAAAATCGCCGCGCTGGATTATACCGACCCCACCGCCCAGGACCGCCGTCAGTTTTACCTGGCGGTACAAGTGGTGCACCGGGGCCTGATCCGCTTTGCTCAACGGTACGCCGAGCTGGCGGAGCGTCTGGCGGCGGAGGAGAGCGACCCTGTCCGCAAAGCGGAGCTGGAGCGTATCTCTGTGACCTGCCGAAAGGTGCCCGCTCGGCCTGCGGATGATCTGTTTGAAGCCGTCCAGTCCTGCTGGCTGCTGTACGTGGCCCTCATGATCGAGGGTTGGGGCGCAGGACCCACCCTGGGCCGGGCGGACCAATACCTGTATCCCTTCTACCAAAAGGACAAGGCGGCCGGGCGCACCACGGATGCGCAGGTCCACGAGCTGTTTTCCCTCATCTTTATCAAGATGAACGGCGGGATCAACCTGCAAAGCTATGTGGTGGCGGACGGCAAGGGCGGGCACCCCACCATGCAGAGCCTCTGTGTGGGCGGGATCACGCCGGACGGCCGGGACGCGGTCAACGAACTGAGCTATCTCTTCCTGTCCGCCGAGGGCGACGTGGGCCTGGGCGCGGAGGACATGATGGTGCGTATCAACCGCCTGAACCCCAATTCCTATGTGAAGCACGCCCTGGAGACCGCCAAAAAGCTGGGCGGAAAGCTGAAATTTGTCAGCGACGATACCAGTATCCAGTCCATGCTCTATCTGGGAGTACCGCTGGAAAAGGCGCGGGACTATATCTCCACTGGCTGCCACAATCCAACGGTACCCCACTACTCCCGCAACACCGGCGGCGGAGCCATGAATGCGGGCCTGGCCCTGGAGCTGGCGCTGAACAACGGTGTGGGCCGTATTCGAAAGGAACGGCTGGGGCCCGAAACTGGGGATCCGAGGGACTTCGCCGGCTTTGAACAGCTGCTGGAAGCCTTTGAGATCCAGCTCAAAGCGGGCCTGCGGCTTCAGATGGTGAACAAGCATGCAGACTTTGCCTCCTTTGGAGAATACCCCTGCGTGCTGCTCTCCTCCATGTATGATCCCTGCATGGAACGGGGGGTGGACGACTATAACGGCGGTACCGCCCCCCACATCACCTTTGCCCTGGGCATGATCGGAATACCCAACGTGGCCGACGCTCTGGCCGCGGTGAAAAAAGTGGTCTTTGAGGAGAAGAAGTACACCATGGCGGAACTCGTCGACGCACTGGACCGTAACTTCGAGGGTTATGAAGGCCTGCTCCATCAACTGGAGAAAGCGCCGAAGTTCGGTAACGACGACGATTATGTGGATCTGATCGCCAAGCGCATTCTCTCCGACGCAGGGGATTATGTGGCCCAGTTCCATACCCACTACGGCGCCAAGTTTGCCACCGCTTGCTTCGCCATGACCACCAACGTCATGTTCGGCCGCCTTGTGGGTGCGCTGCCCGATGGCCGGAAGGCCGGACTGCCTCTGTCGGAGGGCGGTATCTCGCCTTACCAGGGGCGCAACATCAGCGGCGCGCCGGCCACCATGCGGTCGGTGGCCAAGCTGGACCAGGTCAAACTGGCTCTGGGTTCCATCCTGAATATGCGCATCGATCCCGACGCGGTGAAGAACGACGAGAAGATGGACCGCATGGTCTCCCTGCTGCGCACCTTCTGTGAGACGGGGGGCAACCTGGTACAGTTCAACTTTGCCAGCAACGCGATGCTCCGGGCTGCCCAGAAGGACCCGGATCAGTACCGGGACCTGTTGGTACGGGTAGCCACTTATTCCGCTTTCTTTGTGGAGCTGGGGCCGGAGACCCAGGAGGATATCATCAACCGCAACGAGCTGGAGTAATCCAATCTCTCAGGTGCGCCTGGAGCGTTCCCGGGCGCGCCTGAGAGAACAACATTCGGCGCATGCCAACCAATGGCAAAAGGAGAATCACTATGAACGTAATACTTTCCCCATCCCGCCTGGAACGGATCGAGATGCTGCGGCAGAACATGCTGGTGGAGCCCCAGGTCTGTGTGGAAAAGGCTTTGTATACCACTGAATCCTTCCGCAGTACCGAGGGCGCGCCCATCGAGTACCGCCGGGCCAGGGCGCTGGACCATGTGCTTACTCACCTGACGGTGGGCATCGGCCCGGGCGAGCTCTTTGTGGGCCGGCCCACCGGAAAGGTTCGCGGCGGCCCCCTGAGTCCCGAAGTAAACTCCACCTGGTACACCAAGGAGATGGATACCTTCCACACCCGGGAACAGGAGAACTATGCCGAAGTGCCTGAGGCGGACAAACAGATCATTCGCGACTGCTGCGCGTACTGGCACGGCAAGTCCCTGTTCGACCACTGGCAGGCGGCGGTGCCCGACGATATGAAGTTTGCAAACGGCCCCATCATCGGCGGCGGCGGCTTCTGCCTGAACACCCAATACTACGGCCACATTTCAACGGACTTTGGCAAAATGCTGGAGAAGGGCGTGCTGGGCCTGTATGAGGAGATCGACAAGACCATCCAGAGCCTGGGCACGTTCGGCGACGTGGAGAACTTCACCAAGGAGCAGTATCTGCGCGCCATGAGGATCTCCCTGGGCGCAGTGGTGAAATTTGCCCACCGCTATGCCGATTTGGCCGAGCAGATGGCATCCGGAGAGGCCGACGCCCAGCGAAAGGCCGAGTTGGAGCGGATCGCCGAGACCTGCCGCTGGGTGCCCGAGCACCCGCCCCGCACGCTGTACGAGGCTATTCAGTCCACGTGGTTCACCTATGTGGCCCTGAACAACGAGGCATGGGGCGCCGGCCCGTCGCTGTCCCGGGTGGACCAATACCTGTACCCCTTCTACCAGGCCGACAAGGCGGCCGGACGGATCACCGACGAAGATGCGCTGGAGTATCTGGCCTGCTTTCTCATCAAACAGAACGGCCAATTCACCGTCTATTCCACCCCGGCGGCCAAGATCTACGGCGGTTTGTGCTGCCGTCTGGGCAACACCATCGGCGGCCTGAAGCCCGACGGCACCACCGCCGTGAATGAGCTGTCCTATCTGATGCTGGAGGCCGCCCGCTTTGGCCTAACCGAGGACATCATGGTCCTCACCGGCCAGGATACCCCACAGGATTTCCTGGTCGAGGCGGTGGAGACGGCCAAGATCCTCCGTGGAAAGATGAAGTTCATCGGTCACGACGTGCTGGTCCGGCAGATGCTGCACGACGGCCGGCCCCTTGAGATCGCCCGCGGGTGCGCCATCACCGGCTGCAATTCCCCCTCGGTGCCGGGCTGGTCCCTGGACCTGCCCGGCGGCATGATCAACCTGCCGCTGATCTTTGACCTGGCGCTCCACGACGGCTATTCTCCCCGGCTGGGCAGGCAGATGGGGCCCCATACCGGAGATGCCCGCACCTTCACCTGCTTCAAGCAGGTCTACGACGCCTTCAAGGAGCAGTTCCGTTTCTTCGTGCCCTATATGCACCTCTATAAAAACATGGATAAAAAGATGTTTGCCGATTATTCCCCCTGTCCTCTCCAGTCTGCTATGATGCAGGGCTGCATTGAGAAGGCCACCGACATCACCCGGGGCGCTATGTATCCCTACATGTCCTACTCCATGTCCCTTTCCGGCGCGCCCAACATCGGCGACAGCCTGTGCACCATCAAAAAGCTGATCTTTGAGGACGGAACGTATACCATGGCGCAGCTCATGGACGCGCTGGACCGCAACTTCGAGGGCGACGAAGCAATGCTTCACCAGATCCAGCGCCTGCCGAAGTTCGGCAACGACGAGCCCTATGTGGACCAGCTGGTGGACGATGTGCTGGCCTTTACCAGCGGTGAGATCGAGAAGATCCCCGGCTTCTATGGGGCCAAGTCCACCTGTGCCGCCGCCACCATTACCGGCAATATCCCTATGGGTGCGGACGTGGGCGCCCTGCCCGACGGCCGCCTGGCGGGCGAGCCCATTGCCGAGGGCGGCATCTCCCCCCACCAGGGCCGCAATACCAGCGGCATCACCGCTACCATGGCCTCAGTAGCCAAGCTGGATCCCATGAACTTCCGCCACGGCTCGGTGCTCAATATCCGCATCGACCCCGACGCGGTGAAAGACCGCAGCAAGCTGGAAAAGCTGGCGATGCTGGTGCGCAGCTTCCACGCCATGGGCGGCTATCTGGTGCAGTTCAATATCGTCAGCACCGACACCCTGCGCCAGGCACAGAAACATCCCGAGCAGTATAAGGACCTGCTGGTACGGGTCTCCACCTATTCCGCCTACTTCGTGGAGTTGAGCGAGCAGCTCCAGAACGACATCATCGCCCGGCTGAGCTTTGGCTCGGTATGATCAGCCGGGGAGGGAGAGATGACTGATGAGCGAGACAGCCAGAGGATTGATCTTCAACAAGGTACAGGGCTCTTTTGTCGACGGGTGGGGCATCCGTACCACCATTTTTCTGAAGGGCTGCCCTCTGACGTGCAAATGGTGCTGTAATCCCGAGGGGCAGTCCTTTGCACCGGTTTTAAAGGTGACCTGCGACAAATGCGACGGCTGCGGCCGGTGTGAGAGCCTCTGTCCCCAAAAGGCGCTGACAGTGCGGGATGGGATCGTGGTCGTGGACCGAAGAGCCTGCGACGTATGCGGCCAGTGCGCCGATTTCTGCTGGACCGGGGCGCTGGAGCCTTTCGGGCGATACTACACCGTGGATGAGATGTTTCAGTTCCTCCAGCGGGACGCGGCCTTTTACACGTCCTCCGGCGGCGGCGTCACGATCGGCGGCGGCGAAGCGACCTGGCACCCCGGTTTCGTCCTGCCGCTGATGGAGAAGCTACATGCCGCGGGTATCCACGTGGCCATCGATACCTGCGGCTACGTGGATACGCCCGAGGGACTGCAGGTGCTGAAGAACGCAGACCTGCTGTTGTTCGACATCAAGGGCATGGACCCGGCGCGCCATCTGGAGAATACCGGCGTATCCAACGAATTGATCTGGCGCAATCTACGCATGCTGGGGGACATGGGCAAAGACATCATCATCCGCATGCCCATCATTCCCGGCTATACCGACGATGACGGGGAGATCCGCCAAGCGGCGGAGGAGCTGTCCAAGATCCGCTCCATCCGGCGGGTGGATATCCTGCCCGTGCATCAGTTCGGGCGGGTGAAGTACGACCAGATCGGCATGGAGTACACGGTGGACCCGACGCTGACCATCCCGGAGGAGCGCCAGCAGGCCATCAAAGCCCTGTTTGAGGGCTACGGCTTCAAGACACAAATCGGGGGATAAGGAGACAGGAGATCGTGAGGAAATCAGGGAGCCTGGCAAAGGATACACGGAGCAATTTTGGCCTGACCCACTGGCTGGTCATCCTGCTGCTGATGGCCTTCGGCTATTTTGCAAATGGAAGTATGAACGACGGCCTGAATACCTATGTGGGCCTGTTCACCGGGCGCTACGGCTGGACCTCGGCCCAACTGCTCACCTATTCCACCTACGCGGGCTGGGCATCCATCCTGGTCATCATCGCCTATACCCAGTTTGCCCGGCGCAGGGGGGCGCGCATGACCGCTATCGTGGCTATGACCGTGGCCGCTGCGGGCATGTTCCTATGGGCGCGGGTGACCACCCAGGCCATGTACTTTGTATCGGTCCTGCTTCTGGTCTCCTCCTCCAGCGCGATCATGGTCATCCGGGATACCACGCTGAACAACTGGTTTCCCACCAAAAAGGGCCTGGCCCTGGGGTGGGCTACCATGGGCCCGCTGATCGGCACCGCCACCATCCTGCCGCTCATTAACTGGGCGGGGGAGACGTTCGGCTTCACCGGCCACTTCGACGTGATCGCCGTCGGCTTTGTGACGCTGCTGCTCCTCTCCATCTTCTGGTTTCGGGATAACCCGGAGGACAAGGGCTGTTTCCCAGACAACGACCGCACGATGACCCGGGAAAAGGCGCTGGAGCTCCACCGGCGCGGCCTGCGCTACAGTGCCACCAGCCCCTGGACCACCGCAAGGCTGCTGCGCACCCGGCAGGTCTGGCAGATCGGCGTGGGCGTGGGCGGGCTGAACATGCTCATTGGAAATGCGGTTATGAGCCAGCTTATCCCCACCATCATGTCTTATGGGTTTGACAAAAAGCAGGCGTTGCTGATGATGAGCATACTGGCGCTCTGTGCTGTGCCGCTGAGCTATCTGTTCGGCCTGCTGGACGCCAAATTCGGCACCCGGATTACCGTCATCTGCTTTTTCGCCTGGTCCTTTCTGGCTCTTTTGTTCATGGTGCTGCCCGGTCGCTGGACGGTATACGTATCGGTCTTCATGATCGGCGGCTATATCGGCGGCTCCGGCAACATTATGGGAGCAATGACCACTACCGTGTTCGGCCGTTATGATTTTTCACGGGCCTTCTCGGTGATCTATCCCATGTGCGTGGCGGTGCGCTCCTGTGCCTATACGCTCGTCGGTACTTTGAGCACTGCAACAGGCGGCTATTTTGTCCCCTATCTGGTGCTGATGAGCGTGGCGGTGCTGGGCATGCTCAACGCCGTCTGTATGGATGACCGGCTGATCGGCCGCAACTATATCTCAGACAAAGAGTCGGATTGACAAAAAGGCCGGCGGCGGCACATGCCGCCGCCGGTCCTGTCTGATCCGGGATAGGAATTAAGCAGAGATTCCGCATAATTCGATGCCGATATAGAGGTTCATGCGCTGTAACAGATCATAGCCGCCCGCATGCAGGCACCAGTCATAAATGACTCCTTTGGCCCCTACGAACAGGTGCGTGGTAAGCTCACGGGGGGAAAATTGTTCTGTAATTTCACCAGAGGATTGCCCGGCCTGTATTAAGCGTGTAATCTCCAGAACAGAGGGATCGTCGGGAGCGTCGCCGAGGGCGCAGAAGCTGGGATTGAGCCAGGCCTGCAGTACGCCAAGGTCGATTTCCTGATGGCATTGTGCAAAAAAAAGCAGGAATTGGCGCAAGTCTTCCCGCGCAGAACCGCCGGATGGATGAGCGCGGACATAGCTGCTGACTTTTCCCGTGATCTCAGACATGACAATCTCAAATACTGCGCCCTTGGAACTGAAATGGTGGTAAAACCCTCCGACGGAAACATCTGCTTTCTTGCAGATGTCCTCAATCGTTACGTTGTGATAGCCCTTTTTCTGAAACAGAGACAAAGCTGCTTTTGCAATTTTTTGTTTGGAACGGTTGGCCTGTTTCTGGCGATCTGACATTGCTTTTCTAGGCATTTCGCATGCGCCCCTTCCTTGGCTAAGTAAGAATGCTTATTTATTGATCGTTTTTATTAAGCTAGCATGTTTTTGGAACCTTGTCAATAAAAAGCGAGAAACTGTTGCAATTCAATGGGTTTACAAATCGGATTGACAAAGAAGCATGATTATGATAGCATAAATTTACCGAGCAAATTCGGCGAATATATTTTGTCATTCTGGAGGAGTAAAAATGAGTCTGACACCGCGCACGGCAACCATGAGGGCCAAAATGGTGACGACCCCGGCAATCTGTGTGGAACGACTGAAGTACATGACGCAATCCTACCGTGAGACGGAGTGCGAGCCGGAACTGATCCGCAGGGCCAAGGCACTGGCGTGCATCTTGGCGCATATGAGTATTCGAATCGACGAAGGAGAACTCTTTGTCGGAAACTTTACAAGTAAGGTGCGGGGCGGAGCGGTTTTGCCGGAGATCAAGGGACAATGGCTTCTGGATGAGCGGGATACCCTCACGACCCGCCCGTTTGACCGTTACGCCCCGCTGTCAGAGGAAGAATGGGCGGTGCTGGAAGAGGCTCTGCCGTACTGGCGGGATAAGGAACTTTGCGCCAGGCATATGGCACGGCTGCCGGAATACGCGCTGAAGGTAAACTATAAACTGACTGCAACTGCCGGATTTTGTGAAAACGGACACCATTGGGCCCACTGTGCCGTGGATTTTGTCAAGCTGCTGACCTGTGGGGCGAAGGGAGTGTTGGAAGAAGCGGAGGAGCAGCTGCATGGAATCGATTGTGCGCAGATGGGACAACTGGAGCGATACCACTTCTTCCGTGCGGTCCAGATTGCGTTAAACGCCATGATCGCCTATGCAGAGCGGTATGCTGTGCTGGCAGAGCAGAAGGCAGCGCACGAAGAAAATCCGCAGCGCAGGCAAGAACTGCTGGAGATTGCACGCAATTGCCGGTATGTCCCCGCCAATCCGGCCCGCACCTTCCGAGAGGCCCTTCAGTCCATGTGGATATTGTATGTCTGTCTCACCCAGGAGGGGTGGGGGGCAGGCATGACCCTGGGGCGGCTGGATCAGCTGCTCTATCCCTACTACAAACGTGATCTCGAAGCCGGCATTCTGACCCGGGACGAAGCGAAGGAACTGCTGACGCTGCTCTTGATCCAGATGAACGGCGCGGTGAACCTGCAAAGCTATGTAGTGGCCGACGGCAAGGGTGGACATCCCATTATGCAGGGGATTACCATCGGCGGGGTCACTCCCGATGGCCGGGATGCGGTCAATGATGTGACCTATCTGTTGCTGGAGGCTGAGCGGGATGTAGGACTGAGTTCGGAGGACCTGGTGGTGCGCATCAACCGGCTCAATCCGGAACGGTATGTGGTCAAGGCTGTGGAGGTGGCACGGCATCTCCATGGAAAGCTCAAATTTGTCAGTGACGATACCAGTATACAATCCATGCTTTGCCTAAGGCCGACCTGCTGCTGCTGGACGAGCCGGCCTCGGGCATGGACCGGGAGGGCTACCGGCTGCTGGACGGCGTGATTGCACGGCTGCTCGATATGGGCAAGACCATACTGTTGGTGGAACATAACATGGAATTTGTTCAGGCCGTCGCCCGTAAGGTCGTCTTTCTGCATCGCGGTCAGGTCCTGGCGCAAGGTACCATGGAAGAGATCCGCAGCGACAAACAGCTGACCGAGATCTATTTCGGATATTGAGGGGGGTGCTGGCATTGCTGGAGATCGAAGCGCTGAGCGTCTCTTATGGAAAGCGGGAGGTCCTCTCCCGGGTGTCCCTTTCGGTGAAGGAGGGAGAAGTGCTGGCCGTGCTGGGCCACAACGGCGCGGGTAAGACCACGCTGCTCAAGAGCGTGGTGAGTCTGGTGCGGGCCGAGAGCGGTGGAATCCACCTGGACGGCACACAGTTGTGCAACACGTCGCCGCGTACGGCCGCTGAGGCGGGAGTACGCCTGCTCCCATCGGAATTTCGGGGCATCTTCAGTTCACGCACGGTGCTGGATAACCTGAAAATTGCGATGCCCGCCCGGATGGGGCGGGACAAGGCACGGCAGGAACAGGAGATCGCCTATTGCCTGGAGATATTTCCGGACTTGCGTCAAAAGCTGAAGCAGCCCGCCGGAAGTCTGTCCGGCGGGCAGCAGCAGATGGTGGCCATGGCGGTGGCGCTGATGGGTCGGCCGCGGGTACTGCTGCTGGACGAGCCCTCCATCGGCCTGTCGCCCAATCTGGTGCAGCGGCTGCTGGATGAGGTACGCCGTCTGTCGGACAGCCAGGGCCTGGCGGCTATCCTGGTGGAACAGAACGCCAACGTGGCGCTGCGCATCGCGGATCGGGTAGCCGCCCTTCGCACCGGGACCATCATCCGCGAGGCGCCGGCCGGCCAGGTCACGCAGGAGCAGCTTTGGGACCTGTTCTGAGCGGAGGGCCGGTAAATGAATTTGGGGGGAGAAAAGCGGCGCTTTTTGTGCTATAATAGGCCCTGCTTTCAATACGCTTTGAAGGAGGGCCGTCCTGTGCAGGAAAACAATTGGGAAAAGACGCTGGAACAGTTGAAGCAGGAGCTGAAGGAGACGGGGGACGCTGCCCGGCTGGGCCGGTTGGAGCAGCTGGAGCGGGAATTTCAGCAGGCACTGTCCGAACGCGTGGATATCCGGGAATTTTGTGAGAATTCCGGGCAGGCGCTCTGCATCACCGATGGACAGGGCCATATCACCTACATGAACGACCTGTACGCCCAGGAGACCCGCCTGCGGGCCAGCGAGGCGCTGGGCAAGCCAGAGCCGTTTCAGGAACCAATCAGCCTCCAGGTCATGGAACGGCAGCAGGCGGTGACCTTCGGCAACGACGGCAGCCGCCTGGAGCTGAGCAACGGCCGTATCGTCTCCGGCGTGCCTATCTTTGGCCCAGACGGAGAACTGCGGCACATCGTCATTACCCTCAGCACGGAGGAGCTGATCTATCAGCGCTACCGGGAACTGCGCAAGCTGATGAATAAAAAGGAGTCGGTACGCATCGTCGAGGGGGAGGACGCCCTCCAGAGCCTGCTGGGTAAAAATCCGGCCATCCGGGAGATCCGCAGCCTGATCCGCAAGGCTGCGCCCACAGATGCCACCATCCTGATCACCGGAGAGTCCGGCTCCGGCAAGGAGGTGGTGGCGGACTGCATCTATGGCATGAGCCGGCGCAAGGACAAGCCCTTCGTGAAGATCAATTGCGCGGCCATCCCACCCAATCTGCTGGAGGCGGAGCTTTTCGGCTATGAGAGAGGGGCCTTTACCGGGGCCAACGCCCGGAAGATCGGCCTGTTCGAGGTGGCCAACCATGGGACTATTCTGCTGGATGAGATCGGAGACTTTCCGCTGGAGCTGCAGCCCAAGCTGCTGCGGGTGCTTCAGCAGGGGGAGCTCTACCGGATCGGATGCAGCACCCCTGTCAAGCTGGACGTGCGCGTCATTGCCGCCACCAACGCCAATCTGAAGTACCGGATGCAGGAGGGGACCTTCCGGGAGGACTTGTACTATCGGCTCAGCGTGTTCCCCGTGCGGGTGCCGCCCCTGCGGGAGCGGAGGGAGGACATCCTGGGCTTGGCCAACTACTTTCTGGAGATGTATGGGAAAAAGTACAGCCGCGCGGTAACGCTGCCGACGGATATCTGCCGGGTGCTGGAGCAGTATGACTGGCCGGGCAACGTCCGGGAGATGCAGAATGTGATTGAGTATTATGTCATCTGCTCGGAGGAGGGCAATGAAATGAGCCTGGAGCAGCTGGCGCGGGTGCTCCAGTTCAGCCAGCAGGATACGCCGACGGGCTCCCGCCTGCATCCGGCCGGGGAATCGCCAGCCGCCGGCGGGACGCTATTCGAACTGCGGGACAACTATGAAAAACAGCTGATTCAGGATGCCCTGCGGCAGACCAGCAGCGCCCGCCAGGCGGCACGAATGCTGGGAATTTTCCCATCCTCGCTCTACCGCAAGGCACAGAAGTACAACATCCATCTGGCAGAGGAGGAGATCGAATGAACCCCTACCGGATCGTGGAGATGGGAAACGGCGTTACGGCGATAGAAGAAGGGGCTGTGCGCATGTTCCTGGTCCGGGGAAAAACGCGCGCGGCGCTGATTGACACCGGCTTCGGCGGCGGAGCGCTGATGCGCCAGGTGGAGGAACTCTGGCCGGGGCCTTTGACGGTGGTGAATACCCATGGCCATATGGACCATGTGGGAGCCAACAGGCAGTTTGCGCAGGTGCTGGCCCATCCAGCAGACTGGCCGGAGATCTGCCGGAACAGCGGATGCGGCGCGGAGCATCTGCGTCCGCTGCAGGCGGGGGACCGGCTGGAGCTGGGACAAAGGACGCTGGAGGTGCGGGAGACCCCGGGCCATACGCCGGGCAGCATCGTCTTGCTGGAGCGGGACAGGCGGCTGTTGTTCGGCGGAG
>NZ_JALFGV010000108.1:0-41685 GCF_022777125.1 Lawsonibacter sp. | reverse complement strand
TGAAAATCTGCAGATGCCGATTGCTTTCAAGCCAGTATAAATTACAGATAAAGCATCACATACCGAATAGGTAATATCCGTGTTTGGTCCTGTTGACACTACTGTAGAAATCCAGTTTATTCTTGACTAATCTCAAAAATTTTTGCCCCCATAAAAGAGGTTGGCTCCCCTCACTCCTTAGCCAGCTGTCTCCCGTTCATTCTTGCTAAAATTTTTCAAAATGTTTCAAAATGCACCGCGATCTTCACCATGGACTCCTGCACGGCCTCCTCGGCCAGCAGCATCAGGCACAGCGTCAGCATATCCGCCCTCCTCTTCGCATCCGTTTAGCCTCAGTATAGCACATCCCGCCCGGCTGTAAAACCGTTTCGTCTGTCTCTATCCATTTGTTCAAAAGTAATACAACTGTATCTTTCCCTGCGGGGACCCTGCGCCCAAACCGGCCCGTCCTGTCGTGGGTCAGGGGCGCAAATCCCGCTTTTTACGATTTGGCACGATTCTTGCAATATATGCAGCGCAAGAGAGGAGGTTTCACTGTATGGGAAGGAAAATCCCCATCACCCCGGAGCAGGAGGCCCTGCCGATCAGCAAGTATTACCACAGGGAGCCGGCCCCGATCCCGGCGGAAAAGCTGGCGCTGCTGGCCAAGGGCCCCTGCGATCCCGGCTGCGCGCTGGACATCCACCACCGCAACGACCTGTTTCTGTCCGGCTACCTGCCGGTAGAGACCGGCTACTGCGTGCTGGAGGACGGCACCGGCTTCGTTGCGAATCATACGGCCATGCCCGGCGTCACAGCGGAGATGTTCGACTGGTGGTTCGCCTGGCACGGCTGCGGCCCCCTGCGCTATACCATATGGGACCCGGAGGACCACACCGGCGCCGTGTCCCTCAACTATGGACAGGCCCGCTGCGCCGCCCTGTCCATGAAGGAGCGCTACTGGGGCACCACCCACATCATCCGGGAGGACATCGGCATGGGCGCCGACGAGCTCTTTGCCAGCTTCCGGGAACCCCGCGAGCTGGGCTATGAGCAGGACAAGATCGGCACGGACGCCTGCTCCACCATCGTCTGCGCCAACTCAGGCACCACCAGGTCCGCCCAGATGAGCGTGGTGATGACCCATTTCCTGCGCAGCGTCCCCGGCGGCAGCGAGCTGCGCACCCGCTTCTGGATGGGCTGGCACATCATCTCCGGCAAGGCCCGCCGGATGCTGCCCGAGGGGGCGGCGCTGCCCATTGAAGTCCCCCGCGCCCTGGTCTACCACAACGCAAAGGAATTCACCAACCTGGCCGCCATCCTGCCCCAGGTCTACGCCGAGGAACGGGACCGTTTCTGAGCGGGCGGATGCTCCAACGTTTTTCACTCTACCGTCTTTTTACTACACGACAGGAGGAATCGTTCATGAATCAAGCACCTGACAAACAGCTCACCAACAGCAATTTCGGCAAGTGGGGCTGGAGTATGATCCTTTACTCCATGCTGCTCTACTACTTCTGGGCCGGCCTGGCCGTGGACGGCCTGAACGTCTACCCGGGCGCCTTCGCCGCTCTGCACGGCTGGGATCCCAACGTACTGCTGGGCTTCGCCACCCCCGCCGGCATCATCGGCGTGCTGGGCGGCATCGTCTTCGGCCGCCTGGTCATGAAGACCGGCGTGCGCATCCTGTGCACCTTTACCCTGGTCCTCACCGGCCTGCTCTACATCTGGTTCGGCCACGTGAACTCCCCCGTGCTGTTTTTGGTCTGCCTGACCCTGTTCACCTTTATTTCCAACGCCTTCGGTCTGATCGGCACTTCCACTCTGATGAACAACTGGTTCCCCCGCAAGAAGGGCATCGCCCTGGGCTGGGCCACCATGGGCGCCCCCCTGTGCACCGCCACCTTCGTCGCCATCCTCTCCGGTCTGTTCGGCAAGTTCGGCGTCCCCACCGGCTGCACCATCGTGGGCGTGGTCGTCGTCATCTTCGGCCTGGCCTCCCTCGTCTGGGTGAAGGACTATCCCCACGACGTGGGCGCTTACCCGGATAACATCAAAGCCGAGGGCGTGGACTTCAAAGCTCAGGCGGAGGCCGTCCGCAGCCACAAGAGCGCTTTCACGGTATCCAAACTGCTCCGGGACAAGGACATGTGGTGCATGGGCCTGGGCTTCGGCCTGCTGTGGATGGTCACCGTCGGCATCGTCAGCCAGTTCGTGCCCCGCATGATCAGCGTGGGCAATTCCCAGCCCGCCGCCCTGATGATGCTCACCGCGGCCGCCGTCGTGGGCCTGTTCGGCAGCTATTTCTGGGGCTGGCTGGACCAGAAGGTCGGCACCAAGCCCGCCAGCGTGGTCTACTCCGCCTCCTACATCATCGCCCTGCTGCTGCTCATCTTCGCCAAGCTGCCCATCTTCACCTACATCGCCATCGTCTTTGTGGGCCTGGGCATCGGCGGCCTGCTGAACCTGATGCCCTCCATGGTCATCTCCGTGTACGGCAAGTATGACTTCACCGCCGCCAACAGCCTCGTCTCTCCCATCGCCTCCCTGCTGCAGAAGTTCGCCTTCCTCATCATGGCCGTGCTGCTGGGCGTCTCCGGAGGCGACTATGCCCTGCCCTACGGCGTGTTCATCGTCATCGACGTCATCGGCGCGGCGCTGCTGCTGTGCGTCACCGGCAAGTGCAAGGGCAAACAGGACTGAGCTTCTCCCCGCCGCCCGCCGGCGGAAAACAACGCGCGCCCGGCCATCTGGCCGGGCGCGCGTTGTTCTGCTTTATTCCTGTTTCATCTGGGCGCTCATCGCTTGGTCAAAATGCTCGTTGATCTGCTTGGTGAATTCCAGCGCGGCGTTATAGCCCATCTTCTTGTGGCGGTTGTTCATGGCCGCCACCTCCACGATGACCGCCAGGTTCCGCCCCGGCTTTACCGGCACCGTCAGAGAGGGCACCTGCACGTCCAGGATCGTGGTGTACAGGTTCTCCAGGCCCAGGCGGTCATACATGGCCCCATCCTTCCACTGCTCCAGATTGATGACCATGTCGATCTCCGCCTCGTCCTTAACGGCGCTCATACCGAACAGCCGGCGCACGTCGATGACGCCGATGCCCCGCAGCTCGATATAGTGCCGGATCAGTTCCGGCGCGCTGCCCATCAGGCGCATGGCGGCGGTGCGTTTGATCTCCACCGCGTCGTCCGCGATCAGGCGGTGTCCCCGCTTGACCAGCTCGATGGCGGTCTCGCTTTTGCCCACGCCGGATTCGCCCAGCAGAAGCACACCCTCGCCGTACACATCCACCAGCACGCCGTGGCGGGTGATCCGGGGCGAAAGGTAGTTTTTCAACGCGGCGATGACGTTGCTCATAAACACCGAGGTGGTGTCCTGGCTGCGCAGGATCGTGCGGTCGTACTTCTCCGCCATCTCCATACACTCCGGGTAAGGCTCCATACCCCGGGAAATGATGAGCGCGGGGATCTCCTGGCTCAGGAGCTGCTCAAAGCTCTCCCGCCGCTGCTCCTCCGTCAGGCCGGACAGATAGGTGGTCTCCACCCGCCCGATGACCTGAAGCCGCTTGGGATCAAAATAATCGAAAAAGCCGGTGAGCTGGAGCCCGGGACGGTTCACGTCCTCCGTGCGGATGGGCCGCTCCGCGTACCCTTCCGCGCCCCGCAGCACCTCCAGATTGAATTCCTGGATCAGTTTCCCCAGCTTTACGCTGTAAAGGCTCTCCATCGGCGTCGCCTCCTTCTCTATAGCCGTAGTATACCATCGTTGACGGCCGGTTTGCAACTGCGGATGGAAAAAAGACCGGGGGCGTGGTATGCTGGTCTTGAGAAAATCTTGAGATTTTCACCGTATCCTGCGGATGGGAGATGACGATATGGCGGATACGCTTTTACTGGCGGATGACGAGGCGGGCATCACGGCGCTGATGCGGCAGTATTTTGAAGCGGCCGGCTACCGGGTGGTCTGCGCTTCCAGCGGGCGGGAGGCCCTGGAGCGGCTCTCCTGCAGGCCCGACCTGATCCTGCTGGATATCAGCATGCCGGATGTGGACGGGCTGGAGGTCTGCCGCCGAATCCGGTCCCACGTATCCTGCCCCATTCTCTTTCTGACCGCCCGGATCGAAACGGCGGACAAGGTACTGGGCTTTCAGGCCGGGGGCGACGATTACATTGTCAAGCCCTTCGACCTGGATGAGCTGGGCGCCCGGGTGGCCGCCCACCTGCGCCGGGAGCGCCGGGGGCCTCGGCGCCCCGCCCTGCGCTGCTTCGGAGCGCTGACCATCGACTATGAGAGCCGGACGGCTGAGGTGGGCGGCACAACGGTGCCCCTGTCCAAAAAGGAGTTCGACATCGTGGCCCTGCTCTCCCTCCACGATGGGCAGGTCTTCGACCGGGAGCGCATCTACGAGCGGGTGTGGGGGCTGGAGGGCGACGGCAGCAGCGATACCGTCATGGAGCACATCCGCAAGATCCGCGCCAAGCTGGGGCGCTGTACCAAGCACGAATACATCCATACGGTCTGGGGGGTGGGGTACAAATGGAACGGCTGAAGGGCATGGGACTCAAGCGCGCCCTCTTCTGGATCACCCTCTGGTGTCTGTCGGGGGCGGCCGCGGCCTGCGCCGCCCTGATCTTGGGGCTGGGCGCGCTGCAGCAGGCGGCCGCCCCCAGCGGCGTGGTACTTCAGATGGGAGAGCAGCCCGCCGTCCTCCAGCTTCCGGAGGTCTCCCGGGACCGGGCGGCCCTGGCCAACCTGCTAGGGGTGCTCCAGATCGTTTTGCCCGCAGTGGTGCTGGCGGGCAGCCTGCTGCTGGCGGGCGGGCTCTTCTACCGCTGGAAGCTGAAAAAGCCGCTGGAGCGGCTCCAGGCCGGGACGGAGGGGATCATGGCGGGGGATCTGGACTTTGCGCTGCACACCGCCTCCGCCGACGAGTTGGGACGGCTGTGCTCCGCCTTTGAAGCGATGCGCCGCGCCCTGCTGGAGAGCAACCGGCGGCTGTGGCGGCAGGCCGAGGACCGCCAGCGGCTCAACGCCGCGTTCGCCCACGACCTGCGCAACCCGGTGACGGTGCTCAAGGGCTGTGCCCGGCTGCTGGAGCAAGGACTGGAGCAGGGCAGCCTGACGGCGGAGAGCGCCAAACCCGCCGTGGCGCTGATGGGGCAGTACGCCCGTCGGGTAGAGGGCTATGTGGAGGCCATGACCCGGGCCCAGCGGCTGGAGGACCTGACCTGCGCTCCCGCCCCGGTGGAGGCGGCCTGTTTTGCCGCCGCCCTGCAGCATGCGCTGACCCTTCTGGCACAGGGAGCCGGAAAAGCGCTCTCCTTTACCGCCGCTCCCCTGCCGGCGGTCCTGACGCTGGACCGGGCGCTGTTCCAGGAGGCGGCCGAGAACCTGTGCGCCAACGCCCTGCGGTATGCCCGCAGGGCGGTGCGCGTCTCCCTTACCCTTGAAAACGGTCTGCTGGCGCTGACGGTGGCCGACGACGGCCCGGGCTTCCCGTCCCCTGTGCTGGAGCGGGCGGGCGCCCCCTTCCTGCGGGGGACGGAGGGCTGCGACGGACACTTCGGCATGGGGCTTTACCTGTGCCGCATGCTGTGTGAAAAGCACGGAGGCGCCCTGACGCTGGAGAATGCCGGCGGCGGGGCGGTGGCGCAGGCCTGCTTCCAAATTTCCGCTTCTTGATGTTTTTTTGAGATTTATCCCTTACACTCCCCTTATACCGGCCGCTTCCGCAAACGCGCCTTTTCGTTTTGCGGCGCGGCGGCGCTGTGCGTCCGCGCCGCAAAACGTGTCCTGCCGCGGGCGGGAGCACAGGATCAATACGATCGGGGGATTGTTTTTATGCTGATCGAAGCAACCGAATTGTCCAAGCGCTACGGCTGCGGCGCCGGACAGGTGACTGCGCTGGATCGGGTCAGCCTGCGCATCCGGCAGGGAGAATTTCTATCCGTCATGGGGCCCTCAGGCAGCGGAAAAAGCACCCTGCTCCATCTGCTCAGCGCCCTGGATCAGCCAACCTCGGGCTGTGTGCGCTACGACGGGGCCGATCTGGGGCAGCTGGACGACCGGGCCCTGTCCGCTCTGCGGCGGCGGCGGGTGGGCTTTATCTTTCAGCAGTTCAATCTGCTGCCGGTGCTCACCGCCCGGGAAAACATCCTGCTGCCCCTGCTTCTGGACCGGCGCAGGCCAGACTCCAACCGGCTGGAGGAGCTGGCCGGTCCGCTGGGCATCGCCGACCGGCTGGAGCATCTGCCCCATGAGCTCTCCGGCGGGCAGCAGCAGCGGGTGGCCATCGCCCGGGCCCTGTGCGCCGACCCGGAGGTGCTCTTTGCCGACGAGCCCACGGGCAACCTGGACAGCAACAGCGGCCGGGAGGTCATGGAGCTTTTGCGCGACGTGAACGCCCGTCTGAACAAGACCGTGGTGGTCATCACCCATGACAGCCGGGTGGCCGCGCTGGCCTGCCGCAGGCTGGAGATGTGCGACGGGACGCTGCGGGAGGTGGAGGTATGAGAGGCTGCGCCGCCCTGGCCTGGAGGGAGCTGCGGGCGCAGCGGGTGACTTCGGTCCTCATTCTGCTGGCCGTGATCCTTTCCACCACCATGACCGCCGCCATCGGCCAGTCGCTGGGCACCCTGAACGCCCTGCGCCTGCAGCAGGCGGCCTCGCTCAACGGGAACCGGCATGTCACCCTGCACAACCTGACGGCGGAGCAGGCGCAGGCCATCTCCGCCGACGAACGGGTGGCGTTTGCCGGGCGGATAACGGCGCTGGGCACCTGCAGGCTGGAGAACAGCAGTTTGACGCTGCTGCTGCGGGAGTATGACGGCGGCGCCCTGAGCGCCTACAGCGCCAGCCTGAAGCTGGCGGAAGGCGCGCTGCCCCGGGCGGCGGGCGAGATCGCCCTGCCCCGGGATGTGCTGACACTGCTGGGCTACTCCGGCGGCCCGGGCGGCACCCTCGTCCTTCCCCTGCAGATTTCCCGCATCCAGGACGCCGCGCCCAGCCATTCCTACACGGCGGAATTCACCCTGACCGGCATCTTTGAGAGCAGTTATGTGGGCTATGTCAGCCGTTCCGTAGCAGGCGCGGCAGGTCCCGGTTCGGCGGCAGAGCTGCTGCCGGAGCGCTATCAGGTATACAGTCTGGACCTGCGGCTTCGGGAGCCGGAACGTCTCCAGGAGACGGTGGACGATCTGGCCGGGCAATTCGATCTTCCGCAGGCCTGCATCCAGTATAACGACACCCTGCTGGACGCTTTGGGCGTCTCCTACCGGGGAAAAGGCGCTTCGGACGCCGGCGGGGCGGGTTTCCCCTATCTGGCCGCCGCCGGAGTTCTGGTGGCCGCTCTGGTGCTGCTGGCGGCCGGGCTGGTCATCTTTAATATTCTGAAGATCGCCGTCACCAAGCGCATCCGCTGCTACGGCACCCTGCGCGCTCTGGGGGCCGGGCGGGGACAGCTTTACGCGCTGGTCGGGCTGCAGCTGCTGCTGTGTGGCGCGGGCATCCCGGCGGGGGCGGTCCTGGGACTTCTCTGCGCCAAGGGCATCACGCTGGCGGTCACCGCGCTCTTCTCCCCCAACGTGCTCCTGGCGGGCAGCCGGGAAGAACTGGCCGCACTCATCCAGCAGAACAGCGCCGTCAGGCTGCCGTCCCTGCTCCTCAGCGGGGGGATCACGCTGCTCTTCGCCGCCCTGGCCGCCCTGCCTGCCGCACGGTACGCCGCGCGGGTCTCCCCCACCGCCGCCATGGCCGGTCCGGCACTGCGCATCCGCCGGCACGGCCGCCGGCTGCGTCCCATCCGCTCCTTTCCCGCGTTCTATGCCCGGATGAATCTGAAGCGCAGCCCCGGACGCACCGCCATCACGATCTGCTCCCTGGTGATGAGCATTACCGTCTTCGTGGCCCTGCAGAACTTCAGCGGACTGCTGGACGCCTCCCGCCGCGTGGAGCAGATGCATCTGGGCGACTATGCCGTATCCAATCTGGACGCGGGCTTTTTGCCCGCCGACGTGGAGGCCCTGGCGGACGACCCGGCGGTATCCGGCTTGTCCACCCTCAAGCACAAGGTCTACCAGCAGGATGCGTCCGGCGCGCTGGAGTTGGATACCGACCTGCTCCTTCAGAGCGGCGAGGTGCTTCATCTGGTCGGGCTGGACGACAAGCGGCTGTGCAAACTGGCCGACGGGCTCTCCCCCGCCGCTCTGGAGGAGCTGCTGGCGGGCCGCTCCTGTCTGGCCGCAGGGCCGATCCCGTTTTCCTTCGACGGCGAGACTTATCCAGGCACCCAGGTAGAGGCAGGGATGCGCCTTACGGTTTCCGGCGTCGCTCTGACGGTGGCCGGCATCAGCCCCGCCCGGATCACCCCGGAGGGAGAGGGATTTCTCAACGGCGTGCAGGTCATCGTCTCAGACGGGCTCTTTGACCGGCTCACCGGTCTGAGCGGATACAACGAGCTCTATCTCACCCTGTCCGAGGGGACCGACCGCGCCGCGCTGGAGACGCGGCTGGACGCGCTGTGCGCCGGCAGCGGCGGCTACTGGCTCTCCTATGAGAACACCGACCGGCAGTTGGCGGAGAGCTATGCTCAAATCTCCCTGCTCTGCTGGGGCCTGATCCTGTTCATCGGCGCCATCGGCGTACTCAACATCGTCAACACCGTATTCACCAACATCCATACCCGCCTGAGCGAGATCGGCGTACAGCGCGCCATCGGCATGAGCACCGGGGACCTGTACCGCACCTTTCTGTGGGAGGGGGTCTATTACGGCGCCGCCGCAGCCGTACTGGGCGCTGCCGCAGGCTACGGGTGCACCGTCCTGGTACAGGCCGCCGTCACCGATACGCTGCAATGGGTCCCCTTCCCCGCCGTCCCCGTGCTTCAGGCCGCCGCAGCGTCTCTGCTCGCCTGCCTGCTGGCCACCTGCGCGCCCCTGCGCAGCGTGGGGCGAATGGACCCTGTGACCGCCATTGCAGGCGCGGAATGAGAAAAGGGGCGTTTTTTTCAAATTTCCTCTTGCATTTTCCGCCTGATTCTGCTAATATATCATTCGATGCTTTATAAAGCTATCCCTTAAAGCGAGGAGGTATAAGCGAATGGCCAAATGTGAATTTTGCGATAAGGGCGTTGTGTTCGGTATCCAGGTCTCCCACTCCCACCGCCGCTCCAACCGTCCCTGGAAGCCCAACGTGAAGCGCGTCAAGGCGATTGTAAACGGTACGCCCAAGCACGTGTACGTGTGCACCAGATGCCTCCGTTCGGGTAAGGTCACCCGCGCTGTGTAATAGGCACGACATCAGGCACAAATCCCCAGAACCGTTCCGGTTCTGGGGATTTTTCTTTTTGAGATCCCTTCCGATTCGAATCGATCCTTTGGGTAAATTCCCTGTCCGGCGTCGCCCCGGCCTCCAGGACGGTGGCTGTGGACTTGGGGATGCTCCGCCCCTGAAAATCCTCCACTGGAACGTCCACCGGGCGGGCCGCCTTCTCGCCCTCCGGGTGGAAGCGCTCCGACTGGTTCTGCAAACGGTTGTAATCCCCGGCAAATCCCGCATTCGCGGCCCCTACGCCGTCATCCCCGGTTTGCCCCCCGGAATTTTGGGCAGACTGGGTATTGCCCTTTGCGGAGGAATCTGCTATAATTGGGGCAGAGTTAGAGGTGCTATCGGTATGCAGGGACGTTGTATTGACGGTTTGGGCGCTTGCGCCCCCCTGGGAACCAGCACCTCTAATTTGATTTTTATACTTGTCCATGAACTTTTCTGTGGACATGCCGATCATGTTTAGCACCTGTAGAGAGTTGCGCTCTCCGGAAACTGTTTCAAGGATCACCGAATACCCGTTGATTTTCTTTGCGAGCCTGATTTTCTGTTTTCCCCGATAATTCTCGACCGCAAGAATGTAATCAAAATTGTCCACGTAGTCGGGGATATTGAAGAAGTCCTGCTTTGAAAGAGAAATGTCGCCTGCCTGCTTTGCGTCGCTATGTTGCAAATAAGCGTGGCGCAAACTGTCTGCGTCCAGTTCGAGATAATACCCGTCAATGTCGACTGTTGAGTCTACGCCACGAACTGCATCTGCAAAACGCGTCCCCACCTTCCCGTATCCACGCACTTCTCCGTTGGATTTTCCGCCTATCGCGGACAAGATGAAATCCTTTACGGCCTTCGCAGTCGTGAGGATAGGTGATTTTCCGCTTTCCAAAAGTCTGGCCTTTTTATTTCGGGTATGCCCAGTTTTTCCTGTGTTTAAATAAGCCTGTATATCCGTTTCTGTCAGTCTGGTGTTGTCCCCCGTCTCCCCCGTGGAGGCGGTTTTATTTTTCCCTGCCGCCTCCACAGCGCCCGCAGGAGCGGCGTTTGCTGTCCGGATGGGACGGGTGCCGCCAATATACACCGCAGTCCGGTGGAACAAGGCCGCCCGCGCTGCGTAATCGTGAGACGGAAACAGGATCAGCCGAACTCGGCTGGTCCTGTTTTGGTTGGTCCGGGACGGGGCCGGGCCGCATACGCTGGGGTAAGATTGGAGGCGTTTGCCATGAACCGTGCTCATTCTCCCCTGCCCCAGGTCCTGCTGGAGGGCGTCCCGGCGCTCCGCGCTGTGCTGCGTGGAAACGGCGCCTATCCCGGTCTGCTGGGAGAAGTCCTGCTCTATCCCTGGCAGGAGGGTACTCTGCTGGTCACGCGGGCCGCCGGGCTGCCGCGGGACGGCTTTTTTGCCCTGCATATCCATACGCTGGGCTGCTGCCGCACCGGAGGCGATATCCCCTTTTATTGCGCCGGGGGACATTTCGACCCGCAGCAGCAACCTCACCCGGACCACGCCGGAGACCTGCCGGTGCTGCTCTCCCACCGCGGGCGGGCCTTTTCGGTGACGTTTACCGGGCGCTTCCGGCCAGAGGAGGTGCTGGGCCGGTCCGTTGTCCTCCATGAAAGCCCGGACGATTACCGCTCCCAGCCGGCTGGAGACGCGGGCGGCCGCATCGCCTGCGGCGTGATCGAAGCATTTTGAACGCAAGCGGACTCCCGCGTCGGGATGCGGGAGTCCGCTTGCGTTTATTCCGTGCAGATGACCCACACCCGGGCGTTGGCGCCCAAGGCGCCGCTGTAATAGACGGTAAAGCGGTCCGCGTAGGACTTGGCCGCCTCCAGCGTCGTCCACCGGCCGGTGGCGGTATTGTAGACCTGTACGTTGTCCGCCAAAGGCACCCGGATCTCATCCACTACCACAGCATCGCCGCCGTCAAAGGCGGAGCGGGCGATGTTTCTCGCCTTGGTCAGGGTCACCGCCCCCGCCAGGGTCCCCTTGGCGGTCCCGGCTATACCGCCCACGTCGCCGTTTTTCAGGGACAGGCCGGTAATGTATGCCTGCGTGGTACCCGCGCTGTTCTTCACCGCGATGGTCTTGTTGGTCACGGTATCGTCGGAGCTGATGCCCGCCGAGGTCTTGGTGTCGGCGACCAGGAAACCGTAGGTATAGGCGTAGCCGGTAGCGTCGTCCAGCAGCAGCAGGCAGACCCGCCCCTCGTCGTCGGTGGCGTAGAAGTCGATGCGCGCGGAGGAGACGGTATCGCTCAGAATGTAGTCCAATCCGATCTCCACCACAGGGCCGGCGCCCACCCGCTCATAGATCTTCACGCCGTCGGACAACGGAATACTGCCCAGCGCGGCCGCAGAGACGTTGAGGCTGTACCGGCAGCTTTTGGAAAGGGCGTTGACCGAGAGCTGATTCACGCCGATGGAACTGACCTTCACCAGGTCGCCCGCCTGGGCGGAGCCGGAGGCGATCGTTCCCTTGACGGTAAGCCCGCAGGTCAGCGCCACGCTGCCGTCGCTCCCCAGCACGCCGTACAGCTCTCCCTTTTTCTCCGAGGTGGTATAGGCCGCGGCTACCTCGCCCGCGCCGTTCAGGACCACGGTCAGCCGGTCGCCCACCGCGAACCGGGACAGACCGGCCCGGGCGGTATCGGCCACGTCCAGCGTGATCCCCAGCAGAGTGATTCGGGTGGGCGAGCCGGTGTTGGGCGCGGCGTTCTCATAGTAGCCGGTGAGGGTCACGCCCTCGTAGGCCACCGCCTCCGAGGCCACGATCAGCTCCAGGTTTCCGGAGCTTGCATAGTACAGCGTCGTCCGGGCACGGCCCGCCAGGTCGTACCAGCAATCGCCGTAGGTCTTTTTTTCCCCGTCCAGTAGGACGGGAAGCGCACTGTTGACGGAATACTCCGCCCCATCCGCTCCGGTCAGGGCGCTGGCGGTCGTCTTGGCGGGCACGACCTGCCGGCAGACCGTGTCGTCGGGCAAAAAGCCCGACGCCTTGCCGGCGCTGTCCAGCAGCAGGGTGCCCTTCCGCCCAACCAGAAGCTCGGGCAGACAGTCAGCCTGCTCATAGCAGGTCAGGGCGTTGTCGGCGTAGACCAGGGCGGTGTGCAGCGTACCGTCGGGCGCCTCGCTGTCGTTGTCCAGCAGCAGCGCGTTCTTGATCGCGGAGCTGCAAAGGGCGGTGTAGTAGTCCCGGCCGTCGGCGGTGGTCTGATCCAGCAGGTGGTAGAGCAAAAGCGCCGCGTCGCCCCGGCTCAGCGCCCGGGCCGCCGTCTTGTCCAGCCCGTCCAGCAGGCCCAGGGAATCGGCCAGGGACATAGCATCCTCCGGCCAGAAGGGGCCGATGGCGTCGTCGGTATAGCCCAGCAGATGCAGCACGATGGTAGCGGCCTGTGCCGTGGTCACCGCATCATCTGGGCCGAAGGTGCCGTCGCCGTAGCCGGAGACCAGTCCCTCCTCATACGCCAGGTTCACATAGGGCGCCGCCCAATTGGAGCCGGGCACGTCGGAAAACAGAGTGCGGTAGGCGCCGGCATTGATCTTGTCCCCATGGCCCTCAGCCAGCACGGCCAGCTTGCAGAACTGGGCGCGGGTCAGGCTGTCCTCCGGGTGATAGGAACCGTCGCTGCAGCCGGAGACGATGCCCAGGCCGGCGAGCACCTCCACCGCCTCCTCCACGCCGGTCTCGTCCGCGGCCAGGGCCGCCGGAATGCAGGCGCCGATGATCCCCAGGCAAAGCCCCGCCGCCAGCAGCAGGGCGAGAATACGCTGTTTCATCTGTGATTCTCCTCTCAACTCCATTTAGTCGGCCCTCAGCGCATCCACCGGCTGGAGATTGGATGCCTTGGCCGCCGGATAGATTCCGAACACGATGCCGATGACCACGGAAAACGCGAACGCCCCCGCGCTGACCAGCGCACTGGGAAACAGGATCAGGTCGTACATCGCCTTGCCCAGGATCAGCGAGAGAAGATAACCCAGGGCGATGCCGATGACCCCGCCCATGGCGCTCAGAATAGCGGCCTCCACCAGGAACTGGGTGACGATCTCCCGCCGGGGGGCTCCAATGGATTTTTTGATGCCGATCTCCCGGGTACGCTCGGTCACGGTGACCAGCATGATATTCATGATGCCGATGCCGCCTACCAGCAGGGCGATTCCCGCGATCCCGCCCAGCACCACGCTCATGGAGGTCGTCTCCTCGGTGGATTCGCTCATGGCGGAGTTTCCATCCTCCAGCCGATAGGTGCCGACGCTGGAATCGATGGTCTCGTCCAGAACGGTTTCCAGGCGGCGGATGACCGTGTCCACATTGTCCGACTTGTCTACCTTGACGGTAAAACCGGTCAGATGATCGGTGCTCATCAGGGAGCGGGCCATGGAATAGGGGATGCTCACCATATCGTCCATGGACTCCTCCGTCCCCCCGTCCTTCTGGTAGTAGGTTCCCACCACTTCAAAGGGCACGCCGCCCAGATAGACGGTCTGCCCGATGGGATCGGCGTACTGGAACAGGCTCTGCGCCACATAGGCCCCCAGCACGCACACGTGGCTGCGGTTTTCCACGTCGTAGCGGCTCAGATCCCGGCCGTTCTCCAGCACGTAGTTGTTGCAGGCGGCAAACTGGTCGCTGCCGAAATAGATGCTGCCAGTGTCCAGGGTGGCGGTTCGGTACTTCATCGGCAGAGTGGTGGTGAGGGACGGGCTGACGCCCAGCACCAGGTCCTTCAGCTCCCCGTTGCCGTAGTCATACAGCGTGTCCATCACGTCCACGGCCCGGCTGGTATCGTACCAGGTCACGCTGACGTTGACCTTGTTGACGCCCAGCTTCTCGTAATAGGCGGTGATGTCCGCGTTGTACCCGGACACCAGCGCCACCAGCACCAGCACGGCCGTCACGCCGATGATGATGCCCAGCATGGTCAGAAAGGAACGGCCCTTTTTCTCTTTGATCGCGTCAAGCGCCATGATGAGTGCATTCATAGCGCCGCCCTTCCCGCCCCGGCTGCGCCCAGCCCCGGGATGAGAACGCCGTCCCAGAGGCTGTCGTGGACGATCCTTCCATCCATGACCCGTACGGTACGGTCGGCCTGGGCCGCGATGCCGTTGTCGTGGGTGATGAGGATGACGGTGGTCCCCCCCGCATTGAGCTTTCGCATGAGCTGGAGCACCTGGGCGCCGGTCTTGGAGTCCAGGGCCCCGGTAGGCTCGTCGGCCATCAAAACCGGCGAGCGGGTGGCGATGGCCCGGGCGATGGCCACCCGCTGCTGCTGGCCGCCGGAGAGCTGGGAGGGGCGGTTTTCCGCCTTGGCGAGGATCTCCACCTGCTCCAGCGCCTCCAGTGCGCGCGCCCGGCGCTGGGCCGGCGGGACGCGCTGATACGCCATAGGCAGGGCCACGTTCTGCCACACGTTGAGGGATGGGATGAGGTTATACCCTTGGAAAATGAACGCGATGCGCCGGGAGCGGATGTCGCTGAGTTCCTTCTGGGTACGCCGGCGGATGGAGATGCCGTCCAGGTAGTACTCCCCGCGGGTGGGCACGTCCAGGCACCCCAAAAGATTCATCATGGTGGACTTTCCGGAGCCGGAGGTGCCGATGACGGCCACAAATTCCCCCTGGCCGATCTCCATAGTCACGCCGTCCAGGGCGTTGACCTGGTTTTCCTCCCCTTCGCCGTAAATCTTATATACGTCTTCCAATCGGATCAGGCTCATGGTATTCCCTCCTGTTCAGCCCATGGGGCCGCCGCCCATATTGCCGCCGGGCATGCCGCCCCCGGAGAAGTCCGGCATGCCCCCGCCGGAGAAGTCCATACCGCCGGGCATGGTGGATTCCTCGCTGCCGCCGCCCTGACTGGTGCTGTCGCCGCCGCTGGGCGCCGCCTGCTGATAGCGGGTGAAGACCTCCGTCCCCTCTTCCACGCCGGAGAGGATGCGGGCATAGCGGCTGTTCATCACGCCTACCTCTACCGGCACGGCGTAAAAGCCATCGGGGATCTCCGCATCCTCCAGGTCGACGGCGTTCTCCGGCCGGGCGTCCGCCTTGACAAAGAGGCAGGTTCCCTCACTGGTGCTCTTGAGGGCGGAGATGGGGGCCAGTACGCCCTCGGACGCATCGCCCACGGTAATGGTATAGGACACGTTGACGCCCGCGGACAGGTTCCCCTCGCTGGGGATGGTGATGGTGATGGGGAAATAGGCCACGCCGTTGCTGTTGGTGGCCTCGTAGCTGATCTCGCTCACCGTGCCGGTATAGGTCGTATCGCTCTCCGCCCCGGACTGGGTGATGGTCACCTCCATCCCCATCTCGACGCTGTCGATGTCCAGCTCGTCGATATTGGCGGAAATGGTCATGGAGTCCAGGTTATAGACCGACACGGCGGTCTGCCCCGCCTGACGGGGCTTTTCTCCCTCCCGGACGGCCACCAGGATGACCTTTCCGGAAATTTCCGCCGTGACGGCGTAATCTGCGCGTTTTTCCTCCGTTTCGGCAATCTTTTCCTCATAGGAGGCAATGCGTTCCTGGGTCTGCGTGATCTTTTTGCCGACAGACGCCGTCTGGGTCTGGTAATCCGTGCCGTCGATGACGAAGAGCGTCTCGCCCGCCGTGACCTTCTGGTAGTCCACCACGTTCACGTCCGTCAGCTCGCCGCCGGCCTGTGCGGTGAGCGTGCGGCTCTGCGCATACTTCAGGGCGCCCTCTACCGCGGGATAGATCTGCTCGCCGGCGGCGGACACCAGATAGCCCGCGCCGGTCATCCCCTCGGTCAGGGCGCCGGGGTTATCCAGGGTCACCGTTACGGCGAAGGTTCGGGCGCCCTCGGCGGTCAGCCGTTCCACCTTCTGGATCTCCGTGACCGTTCCGGAGAGGTTGAGCATCAGGCTGGCAATGGACACGCCTGCGTCCATGCCGACGAAAATCTCGTCCTCATAGACGTAGCTGAAATACTGGGTCAGGGTCATCTGGCTGTCGTCCACCAGCACGGCCAGTTTCCCGCCGCTCATAACGCTGTCGCCCGCGTCTGCGGCCACCTCGGTGATCCGGCCGGAGAACGGCGCGGTCACCGTCAGGGCGGCCATGGTCTCGCTGAGCTGTGCGAGCTGCTCATAGCAGTCGTCCAGCTCCTCCTCCAGCGTCGTGATCTCCTGCTCATATTCCTCGATCTGCTCGTCCAGTTCGGAGTCGTCCTGGGTGTAGAGCAAATCGCCCGCCGCCACCGTGTCGCCCGCGGAGACGTACACACCGGTGATCTCCGCGGCGGAGGCGGTTGTGACCGTCACGCTGTCGGCCGGCATGGTGGTCCCGGTGCCCTCAAGGGTGGTGGACAGGGAACCGTAGGTCGTACGCTCGGTCAGGGCTGCGGCCCCTTCGGTACGGAAGAACAGGGCCTTGACTCCAAACGCCGCCCCGCCCGCCAGAGCGAATGCCACGACCAGGATGATCAGGCGCTTCTTCGGAAATTTCCGCCGGGGCCGCCTTGCCGTTCCAGCCGTTTTTTCCTCGGCCGGTTTCCCGTTTTGTTCCATGATTGGCATATGCGCATCCTCCACTTCGTCCGCTTGATAGTGTGGAGTATAGCGTGACAACCTGAAATTACCCTGAAACTGTTGGTAAAGAATTTGTGAACGGGACGCTTTCCCCTGTCCCATCAGCTTTTTTCGTTCGAAGGCAAAGTTTTTCAGACAGATTTCAGATATTTGTGTATAATAATGTCTACTGAATCAACCGCCAGGCGGTTGATTCGTGCGGCCACTGCCGCATAACTTCATCAAAACGGGCTATAAACAGCCCGTTTGATGAAGTTTAGACATTGTTGCAATGCGTATTTCCGCCAAAGCGCCGTATTGCTCCAGCGGAAGGGGCAAGGTTTTCCGGCTCATCTGCCAAAAGCCTTGCGCCCGAACAACGCCAATCGGCCTTGAAAACCTTGGGATTCAAGGCCTTTGGCTTTGTTCCGTACGCATTATAATAGGGACCAAACGGGCCAACCGGAAAGGAACGAGCGATATGCGGATACTGATCGTGGAGGACGAGCGGCGGCTGGCCGAGGCGCTGGGCCAGATCATGGAGGAGCAGCGCTACCAGGCCGACCTGGTATACGACGGGGCGGACGGGCTGGACTACGGCCTGACGGGCCAGTACGACATGATCGTTCTGGATGTGATGCTGCCCAAGCTGGACGGCTTCGAGGTGGCGCGGCGGCTGCGGTGCGCCCATGTATCCACCCCGATCCTGATGCTCACCGCCCGGGACGAGGTGCCGGACAAGATCGCCGGGCTGGACCACGGGGCAGACGACTATATGACCAAACCCTTCGACGCAGGGGAGCTGCTGGCCCGGGTGCGGGCCCTCACCCGGAGGCAGGGGGAGGTGCTCACCGAGCAGCTCTCCGCCGGGGATCTGACGCTGGATCTGACCAGCCGCAGCCTGCGGCGGGGGGACAAATCCGTGCGGCTGGGCTTTAAGGAGTACGATGTGCTGCGGCTGCTCATGTCCACCCCAAAGGCGGTGGTTCCCAAGGAGGACATCATCGCCAAGGTGTGGGGGCTGGATTCGGAGGCGGAGGACAACAACGTGGAGGTGTACATCTCCTTTTTGCGCAAAAAGCTCGCCTTCCTGGGCTCCCGGGTGTCCATCGGCACGGTGCGCAAGGTGGGTTATCATCTGGAGGTGCCCGTACTATGATCCGCTCTCTGCGGCGAAAATTCATTCTGATCAATCTGCTGCTGGTGGGTCTGGTGCTGGCGGTGGTATTCGGCGTATTGGTGGGCTCCAACGCCCAGCGGCTGGGCGAGCAGAGCCGGGTCTCCCTGCGCATGGCCCTGGAGTGGGCCGACGGCGGCTCTCCGCCCCGCTTTGAGATTGCATCTCCGCCCGACGGCTGGGAACCGGACCGCTCCGGCCGGGAAAACAAGGCCCAGCATTTCTCCATGGTTCCCGTTTTCGTGGTGACGGTGGAGGACGGCCGGGTCACGGCCATCAACGACGGCGGCCAGGTGGCCGTATCCGACGAGGTGGCCTCCCAAGCCGTCCAGGAGGTCCTGTCGTCCGGTTCCGGCCAGGGCGTGCTGCATGGGCTGAGCCTGCGCTTTCAGGTGGAGCACGGCTCCGGCGGCGCATCGCGCATCGCGTTTGCCGACTGCAGCTGGGAGAGCGCTTCGCTGCGCAACCTGGTGCTCACCTGTCTTCTGGTGTGGGCCCTGGCTATGGTGGGTTTCTTCTTTATCAGCCTCTTTCTGGCCTCCCTGGCGGTTCGTCCGGTGGAAAAGGCCTGGAAGCAGCAGCGCCAGTTTGTAGCCGACGCCTCCCACGAGCTCAAGACCCCGCTCACCGTGATCCTGGCCAACACCGGCATCGTCCTCTCCCATAAGGAGAATACGGTGTCTTCCCAGGCCAAGTGGCTGGAGTACACCCGGGAGGAGGCCGCCCAGATGAAAGGCCTGGTGGATGATCTGCTCTTCCTGGCCAAGAGCGACGACGCCCGCCGCACCACCCGCCCCCTGGAGGTCTCCCTGAGCGAGCTGGCTCTGGGCTGCCTGCTCCCCTTCGAATCGGTGGCTTTTGAGGCGGGGGTATCCCTGGAGAGCGCGATCGCCCCCGGCGTAAGCGTGCTGGGCGATGAGGGACAGTTGCGCCGTCTGGTGATGATCCTGCTGGACAATGCCGTCAAGTATGCCGGGTCCGGCGGCCGCGCCGCGCTCACCCTCGTCCGGCAGCAGGACAAGGTCCGCCTCACGGTCCACAACACCGGCGCTCCCATCCCGGCGGAACACCTGCCCCATCTGTTTGAGCGCTTCTATCGGGTGGACGCGGCCCGGGACCGGGCGCAGGGCGGGTACGGCCTGGGCCTGGCCATCGCCAAAAGCGTGGCCGAGACCCACCACGGAAAAATCACCGTCTCCAGCAGCGCCGGGACGGGTACGTGCTTCACCGTCGTCCTGCCGCGCAAATAAGCGCAGCGGCCCCGCTGCAACGGGCTCCGGCCCGCAACGCGGAAGGTTCGGGCCATCGGCATCGGCAGCTGCAGCAGGTCGAAAACGGAAAGCATCCTGTCCGGTTTGATACCGGACAGGATGCTTTTTTCGTTTTCGGACCACCGGCGCACAGGCAGGGGGCCCTTCTTACGGCTGAACCGGCGCTCACTTCGCCAGTACGCCTTTTTGCACGTTGACGATAAAGTCCTGCACGTTGGTAACGATGGTCCGCACGGAAAGGCTGCCCCGGTCCCGCAGCTTGTTCACCGCAAACTCCGAAATATCCACCGAGTAGAAGTAGACCGGCCGGACCGCCCCGTCCACGACGCGGTAGGACGGAGTCATATTGCCGGTGGCCACCGTGTGGAGGGTGGACGCCATGCAGATGACGGTGGTGGCGCGCTTGACCTGCTCCCGCATGGCGTTCTGGCCTTCATACACGTTGCCGTAGACCTCGGGCAGCGGGCCGTCGTCCCGTACGGAGCCCACCAGCACATAGGGCACCTGGTTTTTCACGCACTCATAGAGGATGCCGTCTTTTACGTTCCCGCTGTTCACAAAAGCGGCGGTGGAGCCCAGCGCCCGGACCGCGTTGAGGGTGTCGATATGGTTGTAGTGGCCGTTGAGCTGGCTCTTCTGCGTATAAATGTCCTGGCCCAGCGCGGTGCGCAGGTAGCCCGCCTCCAGATCATGGGTGGCCAGGGCGTTGCCGGCCAGCAGAGCGTTGACATAGCCTCCCCGCACCAGAGCGGCAAAGGCGCTGCGGGCGTCCGCGTCAAAGGCGCAGGCGGGTCCCAGCACCCAGACGATATACCCGTGCTCCTTTTCATACCGAAGCAGCTCGTAGATCGAGTCGTAATCCATGGAATAGGCCGTCTCCCGGGAGCGCCCCTGACGGAAGGCAAAGGTCTCCCCTTCCCCGCCGGGCTGCTCAAAGCCCGCGGCGTGGACGTAGATCCCCTCAGAGCCGTCCTCGCTGCGCCCCACCACCACCGGCTCGCCCGCTTTCAGGTTGCGGAATTCCACCGCTGCCACCGCCCCGCCCCGAAGCACCGCCACACAGTCCATACGGCTCTCTTCTGCCAGCAACCACCGGCCGCCGATCTTGAAATATTCCGGAAAGATCGTGGTGGCGTGGTAGCCCTCCGGGGCTACCCCATCCCGGGGCGCCGGACGCAGGATGGCGTCCGGGACCGTTTGGAAGCGTGCCTGGCTGAAATCGGGCGCGCGGTATTCCGGCAGGATAAAGGACATGAAAAAAGACCTCCCTCATTTTGCTTTCTGCAAGCAGTATAGCACGGAAGGCCACCCTATGTAAAGCCGCCCGGCGGCGGCTTGGTCTGCGGCAAAGCGCTCGGCTGGCCGCACTTGCGGCGAAGCCTCTACAGGTTCTTTTTGATCTGGCTGATCGCGTTCTTTTCCAGGCGGGAGACCTGGGCCTGGGAAATGCCGACCTCGGCGGAGACTTCCATCTGGGTTTTGCCCTCGAAAAAGCGCAGGTTCAGGATCTTCCGCTCCCGGTCGCTCAGGCGGTTCATGGCCTCCTTCAGGGCGATCTGTTCCAGCCAGCTCTCGTCCGTATTTTTGGAATCCCTTACCTGATCCATCACGCAAATGGTGTCCCCGCCGTGGTCATAGACCGGCTCATACAGGGAGACCGGGTCCACGATGGCGTCCAGCGCGAAGACGACCTCCTCCCGCTTGATCTCCAGGATCTTGGCGATCTCCTCGATCGTGGGCTCCTTTTGGTGCTCGCTGATATACTTCTCCTTCGCCTGCAGTACCTTATAGGCCGTATCCCGCATGGAGCGGGACACCCGCAGGGAGCTGTTGTCCCGCAGATAGCGGCGGATCTCCCCCACGATCATGGGTACGCCGTAGGTGGAAAAGCGCACATCCAGATCCGTATTGAAATTATCGATGGCCTTAATCAGCCCGATACACCCCACCTGAAACAGATCATCCACATTTTCACCGCGGTTGGTGAACTTCTGGATCACCGAGAGCACCAGGCGCAGATTGCCCGCGATGAGCTGCTCCCGGGCCTCCATATCCCCCCCGCGCGCACGCTTCAACAGCTCCATGGTCTCCTCGCTTTTGAGCACCTTGAGCTTGGAGGTGTTCACCCCGCAGATCTCTACCTTGCCCTGCATTCCCATGGTTCCCTCCTGCTGAAAAACTGTGTTAACAGTATTTCCGGGGCGGTAGCTTTCATACGGCTGGGAACGCAACGATATTTTTTATCGTGGGACGCTTTTCGATGGACTTCGTTTATGGTATGCTGGATACGCTGAAAAGGAGGCGGTCTTTATGAATCTTTACCCCTGGCTGGAGGATTACCTGATGGCCAAGCCCGGCGCGGAGCAGGATTTTAAGCTTGAGTGGCAGTGGCAGCGGTATATGGTACGCGGCAAATTGTTTGCCGCGGTATGTACGCCCGGCCCGGAGCACCGGCCCCACGCCGGACGGACCATGGTCATCCTGAAATGCGATCCCCGGCTTGCCGAGGCCTTCCGGGCAGAGTACCCGGATATCGTGCCGGGGTTCTACTCCGATAAGCGCACCTGGAATTCAGTCTATCTGGACGGCGCAGTGCCGGAGCAGGTACTGCGCGACCTGTGCGATATGTCCTACCAGCTGGTGGCGGCCAAGCTGCCCAAGTATGTTCAGCGGGAATTGACCGAATAACGGAAGACGGGAGCCCCGGCTTTGCCGGGGCTCCCGTCAGCGTTTGGGCTGCGCCAGGGATCCAGGCCCTGGGACGCCCGACGCAGCCCAGGACGATGGGAAATCAGGCTCTGACCAGGTACACCCTTGCCTCAAACGGCCGCAGTGCCCACGGGCCCGGTTCCTCATAATTGCAGAACACCGTTTCCAGATATCTGCCATGGGTATCGATCTCAAGCAGCGGCATCCGCTCATCGGTGAAATTGCAGAGGACGTAGAGCGTATCCCCGTTGAGCGAGCGGGTATACCCCAAAATCTTATCGTGCTCCGGCCAGAACGGCATAAAGTCTCCGTCCCGGACGATCGCGTTCTCCCGTCTGAACCGCAGAAGCCGCTTATAGTAAGAAAGCACGGAGCGGTCGTCGCTTTGCTCCTGTTGGGCGTTGATCTCTTTGTAGTTTGGATTTACTCCAATCCAGGGCGTGCCTGTGGTAAAGCCTGCATTGGGAGATGCGTCCCATTGCATCGGCGTGCGCGCGTTGTCCCGGCTCACCCGGTGGATATACCGCATCATTTCATCATGGGTGACACATCCGCCGCCTACCAGGTCGCGATAGGCGTTCCTCGTTTCGATATCCCGGTAATCTCCAAGGGAATCAAACGCCGCGTTGGTCATGCCCAGCTCTTCTCCCTGATAGAGGAATACCGTGCCCTGCATGAGATAAAGGCAAGTGGCCAGCATCTTTGCCGACCGGGCGCGGTATTCCTCCCGCTCGTCACCAAATTTGGAGACTGCCCGGGGCTGGTCATGGTTGCCCCAAAAGAGGCAGTTCCACGCCGCGCCCTTCAGGCCGTTCTGCCAATGGAAAAAGATTTTTTTGAGATCCGGCAGCCAGACGCGCCGGTCGCTCCACTTTCCATAAGGCCCGTCCGTCGTACTGGTATGCTCAAACTGAAACACCATATTCAGCTCGCCCCGGTTGAAGCCGGCATATTTTTTTGCCTCCTCCACCGTAACGCCCGGGCATTCGCCCACCGTCATGATATCGAAGCGGGAGAGGACGCGCTCGTTCATCTCACGCAGGTACGCATGGACATGGGGTCCATTGATACAAAACGGAGACAGGTCGCCGCCCGGCCCGTCCGGCAGCGTCTCGGGTTTGGAGATCAGGCTGATCACGTCCATGCGAAAACCGTCCACTCCCTTATCCAGCCACCAGGTCATCATTTGAAAGACGCTCTCCCGCACGGCCGGGTTGTCCCAGTTCAGATCCGGCTGTTTCGGGGAAAAGATGTGCAGATAGTACATCCCGCTGGGAGCGTCATACTGCCAGGCGGACCCGCCAAACCAGGAATTCCAATTGTTCGGCGGGCCGCCGCTGCGTCCCTCCCGCCAGATGTAGTAGTCACGGCGGGGATTGCCGCGGTCGGCGCGGCTGTGCGCAAACCACCGGTGCTCATCCGACGTGTGGTTGACGACAAGGTCCAGTATGATCCGGATCCCGCGCTTGTGCGCTTCCCGCAGCAGGCACTCAAAGTCTTCCATCGTACCGAAATCGGGCTGTATCTTTTGATAATCGCTGATATCATACCCGTTATCCTCGTTGGGCGAGGCGTATATGGGGCATAACCAAATAACATTGGCGCCAAGCTCCGCAATGTAGTCCAGCCGCCGCAGGATCCCCCGCAGGTCGCCGACGCCGTCCCCGTTCGAGTCCTGAAAACTCCTGGGATATATCTGGTAGACGACGGCGTCCTTCCACCACTCATGCTCTTCCATCCGCAGCATCCTCCTTTTGTGTCCCCGCATGGAAATATTTTCGATAGCTCGCCGCAAAGTAATAGGGGTTTGAATATCCCACCAGGGCCGCGGTCTCTTTTTCGCTCAATCCGTTGTTCTCGATGAGCTCCCTGGCCCTGCTCATCCTGACCCGCAGGAGGAAATCAATGAATGTCTCGCCGGTGCGCTCTTTAAACTGCCTGCTCAGATGGACGTAGTTGATATGATACTGTTGGGAAATCTGCATCAGGTTGATCTCATCCATGTAGTTCGTCTCGATGCGCCGGATGACCTCCTCCACCACATCTGCAGTCGTTAAGGCCCGTTTGGCCGCGATATTCCGGAACACCTGGTCGAAGACCTGACTCAAAAAAGCATCGGCGTCCGCCATCCACTCAATACGGTTGATCCGGTCAATGTAGTTTTCACCGATCGCAGTGGTAATGTTCACTGCATAGCCGGCCCTGCTGCTGCATTTTTCAAGGGTAAGCGTAAAGTCGATCAGCACTTGCCGCATTGCGGGGAGGTAAACGTACTCGGATCGACTCAGCGTTCCAATGATGGACTGCCTCAGCTTTGACGCTTCTTCTTTCTTACAGCGCGCGAGCAGTTCTGTGATCTGCTGCTCGCTGATGACGGGCTCCTCGGGCGCATTCTTATGGGCCTGCGCACTATCGCAGCATATGATTCCTCCCCGCCCGCGGTGGAGGAACCGGAGCGCGGCCAGGGCCGCGTCCAGTCCGCTTCGCAGGCGGGCGATTTCGTTCACTTCTCTGCCGGTCCCGATGCGGAGATCGCCGCCCCACATCGTTTTATAATTTTGAAAAAAAAGACGCAGCCAGTTGTTATAGGCGAGCTTCGCTCCCGCGTTGTATGGGCAGGCAGCCAGGGAAAAAAGGCAAATGATATTCCGATCATCGTGATACGGGTATACCTTTGTTGGATAGGGCGCTTCCGCCGCCAGGCGTTCCAGCGATTCCTGATAGCCTGCCGTACCGCTCTGGCTGATCTCGGGCTGTATGCACGAAATCACGACGCATCGATTCCGGAAGGCATCTTGGTGGCGCAGGCACACTGTCTCAAGCTGTTCCTGCGACGTACGGGCGATGGTCGTCTGGAATACCGCGTCATATGGATCGGCATCCCTTTTCCGGGACAGGCTTTTTTCCGTCAGCCGTTTGGCGGCGGAGCACAGCACCTCGTTGAGCTGGCGCGGATCAATGGGTTTGAGCAGATACTCGGCTACGCGGGCGTGGATCGCCTGACGGGTATATGCGAAGTCGGTATACTCACTGAGTACGATGACTTCGCAGTCCAGCTTCCGATCCTTCATCTCCCGGAGCAGCCCCCGGCCATCACAGACCGGCATCTTCATATCGGTCAGCACGATATCAACGGGCCGGCGCTCCAGGATCTGCAGGGCGCGCGCACCGTTTTCCGCTTCTCCAGCCAATTCCATGCCGAGCTCCCGCCAGCGAATGCTTTGAACGATCCCCCGCCTGATCCAATCCTCATCTTCTACAATCAACACCTGGTACATCGTTTCACCTTCTCACGGCAGTGACCTCGATCCGAATGACCGTGCCGATCCCAAGATCACTTTCCAGTTCCAGAGCGCCCTGCTTGTCATAGAGCAGCTTCAGCCGGGCATTCAGATTGCTGATGCCGATGCCGCCTTCTTTTCCGCCCCCTGCGCCGCTGCAATCCGCAAGATCCGCTTTGATCTCAGCCAGACGCTCCGGCGGTATTCCCTGTCCGTCGTCGGCAACCTCGAACATCAGCCTGTCCTCCTCCATCCAACCCCGGATGGAAATATTGCCCGGCTCCTGACGCTGTTCAAACCCGTGGATAATCGCGTTTTCCACCATAGGCTGAAGAGAAACCCGGGGCAGGAGATAATCCATGACATATTCCGGGACGTCGATGAGAGCATGGAGGCGGTCTCCATAACGGATCTTTTGGATGGACAGGTAGTTTCTGACGTGCTTGATCTCCTCCCGCACCGTTGCAAGGGAATCCTCCCCCTGGATGCTGTACCGCAGGATACTTCCCAGCGCCATTGCCATCGTATTGATTTCCGGCGCGTGGTTCAGCAGCGCAATACTCCCCATGGACTGGAGCACGTTGTAGAGGAAATGCGGATTCATCTGTGCCTGCAGCGCCCGTATGGTCGCCTCCTTTTGACGGATATTCATCACATATTCGTTATGGATGGAGGTCTCCAGCTTGTCCATGAGGTGGTTGAAGCTTTCTCCGAGCTGGGCAATTTCATCCGCGCCGTGCACCTCGACGCGCTGGCTCAGGTTTTGGAGCCCCGAGCGGCCCATAACCGCCGCCAATTCTTCCACTGGCCTGCTGATCGCCCGAGAGGAGACCGTCGTGATCAGAATCGCAATCAGCAGCGCAAGGAGCGCCGTGACCACGATGCTCGTCGATACGGAAAGCGCATCGGCCGTATAGGCCGCCTCCGGTATCAGGGTCATGACATACCAATCCAGATCGGCCGCCTTCGCAGAGACCATCACATAGGTCCGGCCGTCCTCCAGGACTACGTCCTGCTTCGTTTCCCCGCCCAGACGTCCGGCGAGCCGGTCCGGCAGCACTCCCCCGGTCCGCTCCCCTGACGAGTCAAAGATCACCCTGCCCCCGGCGCCTGCGATGTATGTGATCGCCTGCTCGTCCGGACGGATCAGATTCGTCAGCCGCTCCAGATCGCTCAAGTCCACGGTAATAAACATGACGCCGACCGGTTCAAACCGTTTTTCCGTATTGACGATCTTCCGTGCGGCGGTATAGACATAGGGGGGCTGGGACCTGTTGCTGCGCAGGGGAATGTGCAGCTGCGTCGGGAGCATGCGAAGGCCATGCTCCCAGCCGTCAACCCCCTCCAGCTGGGCCAGGTATGTCTCTGGAAGGCCGCACGCCAGATAGCTTTCATAAAATCCCGCTTCATCGCGGGTGGCATAAAACAGCCGTCCGTTCCAGTCAACGAAGATGATGCTGTATAAATCGGAACGGCTGCTCAGCGTCGAGAGAAAGACCGTCTTCATAAGCGCGGCGTCCTGAAAGGTGCTGTGTCCTTCCCGCCGTCCGCGGGTGCGCAGGAACGCTTCAAAGTTCTCATTGAGGTAGATGGATTGAAACAGGTTGTTGAGCTGCGAATAGGACGTGCCCAGCTTTTCCACCCCGGCCTCCACCAGACGGCTGTTCAGCGTCAGCGACTGCTCCCGGATCACCGCAAGCGACTGGCTGTGCGTAATGGCGGCGACGGCAACCAGTGTGGCGGTCATCAGTACTGTGACTACTGCGATCAGTTTATACCGCAGCTTTTTTGCATTCGGCATCGTGCTCCACCACCCATCCGATCGTTCCCGTGTTCCTTGTGATTATAGCAAATCTGCGTTATAAAACAAAGCGTTTTTCGGGCACATCATCCAAGATGCTAAATGATTTCAATCGCACGCTAAATCGTTTCAATGCTTCCGGGCGATTGTCTGCTATAATCATAACTGACGGAGCGGCTGCCGCGCATCACTCAATCATATCAGAAGGAGGTCCCCATAGATGAAACGAAACCTGTCTTTGCTCCTGTGTTTGGCAATGGTGCTGACCCTGTTTGCCGGGTGTTCCGCAAAGCAGGGCGCCAGTGAAACCGCGCCCCCCTCCACGTCTTCTTCCGACCCCGCCCAGGCCGCCTCCAACACCCCCGCTCAGGAGCCGGTGACCATCCACCTTTTCCATCAAAAGCAGGAGGCCCAAGAGACCTTCGCAAAGATCATAGACGCCTTCCACGACGCGTATCCCTACATCACGGTGGAACAGGAAATCGTCACGAACGACCCCTCCGCCATCTTGAAGGCGCGCATCGCCACAGATGAGGTGCCTGATATTTTCCAGGGCGCCCTCGACACCATGGATATCGCCCAGGGCGGCTACATCATGGACCTGGCGGGAGAGCCATTCCTGGACAACATTACGGGCGAGGCGCTGCGCGACGCCTCCTTTACAGACGCGGACGGACACACCTGGGCCATGCCGGTGGACGGCAGCTGCGAGGGCATCTTCTATAACAAGGATATCTTTGCAGCGTATGACCTTACGCCTCCCAAAACCCTCTCCGAGTTTGACGCCCTGCTCGAGACCCTGAGGGACAACGGCGTCACCCCGTTTGCCCTCGGGTTTAAAGACGCCTGGACCATCAAGCCCATCGCTCTGGTCGCGGCTTCGCCTGCGGTCTACGCGATCGATGCCGATTGGAACGCGAAAAAGAGTTCCGGCCAGGCAGCCTTTGCGGATACGCCTGCCTGGACCACCTCCTTTGAACTGCTGAAAAAGGTCTATGAGAACGGCAACACCAAGACCGCCTTCGACACCGATTACAACGGCGCCTGCGCCATGGTGGCCCGGGGCGAAGCGGCAATGATGGTGCAGGGGCTCTGGGCTTTGGAGCCGATCAAGAGCGTCAACCCCGATGTAAACCTGGGCATGATGGCAATGCCGGTCTCCGAAAATCCGGATGACACCAAGCTGTTCCAGTTCCCCGACTTCGGCCTCTCCATCTCTGCCTCCACCCCGCATCCCGAAGCGTGCAAACGATTCCTGGAATTCCTGACCCGGCCTGACAGCGCGGAGCTCTGGTGCAGCACTGCAAAGCTGTTTTCCGCGGTGAAGGGCGTATCGGTGGACTTTGATCCCCTGGCGGCCGATGTCAACGCCTACATTGACGCGGGCATGGTGAGCACACAGGCCGACCGCGGCTGGCCGACCGCCTTCCAGCCGGAGTTCGAGGCCGCTCTTCCGAACTACCTGCTGGACAAGGCCTCTCTGCCGGATATTCTGAACAGCTTGGATTCCGCCTGGGACACCGCAAAAGCGGCCAGCCAGTCCTGACCCTATGGATCAATAGCTGATATGGGCCGGGGCGTGGAGACGCGATACAGGGCGTCCTCCATGCCCCGGCCTTCTTGAAGGAGCGTTGGTCATGCAGCGTACAAAACGCAGGCGCAGCCTTACTTATTTCGCATTCATCCTTCCTGCGATGCTCTTTTTCGTATCCTTTTTTATTTTTCCGTTTTTGAAAAGCCTCTGGCTCTCCTTTACCGACGCCTATGGCTATAACCCTGATGTGCATTTGATCGGGCTTAAGAATTATCAGGAGGCCCTCTCCAATCCGAATTTTAAGAACGCGCTTTGGATCACCCTGAAATACACGCTCTTTGTTACGGTCCTTGCCAATCTGGCCGCCCTGGGCCTCGCCTTTCTCTTGGACGGCAACGTCCATTTTAAAAAGCTGTTTCGGGCCATTTTCTTTCTTCCCAACCTAATGAGCCTCATTATCGTAAGTTTTGTCTGGGTCTTCCTCTACGGCGGCGTGTACCAGTCCTTCGCGGAACTGCTGCAGATCCCGGAGGCGCTTCAAATCAGTTGGCTGGGGAATGAACATATGGCTCTTATCTCCATGGGGATCACCGCGGTATGGCAGTGTGCCGGCTACTATATGCTCATCTACATCGCCGGGCTGCAAAGCGTCCCGCACGAGTTGATCGAAGCCGCACAGATCGACGGCGCCAGTTCCTGGAACATTGTCCGCAAGATCAAGCTGCCTCTGCTGGCCCCCGTTATTTTCATGAATACGATCCTTCTGGTGACCGCCTGCTTGAAAACCTTCGATATCCCGATGGCGATGACCTCCGGCGGTCCTGCCGGCGCGACCACCACGATTGCGCTTCAGATCTACAACACCGGATTTCGGGCCAACCGGACCGGTTATGCGACCGCCCAATCGGTCATCCTATTTCTTATCATCTGCGCCATCACAGCGGTCCTTTCTATCTTCCAGAATCGAAAGGGGGCCAAGGATACATGAACCGCGTGGCTACGCTCCATACGCGCCGGCGGAGCCTGCGCCGCCAGCGGCGCGGCGTTGGGATCACCGTCGTGACCGCCTTAATCGCGCTGGTGTTCTTCTTCCCCGTTCTAATCGCCGTGCTCAATTCCTTCAAGGACAAGGGCGAAATCATTGCCTCGGCCCTCACGCTGCCTCAGGCGCCGACCCTTGAAAACTACCGAACGGTACTGGAGGCGTCCGATTTCCCGACCGCGTTTCTCAATTCCTGCCTGGTTACCGGCGGCGGAATCGTCCTGAACCTGATCGTAAGCACGCTGGCCGGGTACGCGCTGGCCCGCTGGAACTCCGTCTGGGCCGATATCCTGACGCTGCTCTTCCTCTCGTCCATGTTTGTTCCGTTCCACACGATCATGATCTCGCTGCTGACCACCGCCAAGGGCATGCACCTTACCGGTCACATTTACGGGCTCATCCTGATCTACTGCGGACTTCAGTGCCCGATCCCCATCTTTTTAATAAAGGGCTTCGTGGACAGCGTGCCGAAGGAATTGGAGGAGGCCGCCATGATAGACGGCTGCGGCACCGTCCGTCTGTTCTTTTCCGTCGTCCTGCCCATGCTTAAGCCCATCCTGGCCACTGTCGCCGTTTTGAACGCTCTTTGGATTTGGAACGACTTTCTGCTCCCCTACCTGATCCTTGCAAAGCCCGTCACGATTCCGCTCAGCCAGATGTATTTTTACGGTCAGTACAACCAGCAATGGAATCTTATCATGGCTGGGTTTGTTGTCTCCACGATCCCGGTCGTGCTCTTCTTTCTGCTCATGCAGAAGCATATTATCAATGGAATCGCCGCCGGCGCCGTCAAGGGATGACGTGCAAGGATCGCGCGTGGGCGATGTATCTGTTTGGAGCACCCTCACAGGACAAGGGACAACACGCCTCCGGCGAGCCAAGGCCGGCGCCGGCAAGGAAGCGGACGCGGAGAAACGGGATCACGGTAACGCTTGCCCTTGCAGCTCGCCTTGCCCTATTCCAGCCTTCCCCAGCCGCAGCAAGTTCTGACTCAGGTGGTGACGCATCCGTGGGCTATTCTGCCAGCAGCCTAAGCGAAGATGATACCGTTTATATGCTTTTGACCGACCGTTTCTTTGACGGGAATCCCAACAACAACGGTACGCTTGGAGAAGAGTACCGTCCCGGGGACCTGCACTACTACCAGGGCGGCGACTGGGCCGGCCTGACGCAGAAATTGCAGTACATCAAAGACCTGGGCTTTACCGCAATCTGGATCTCCGCCCCCCAGGAGAACGAGAAGTACAGCCGCTCCGGCGACGAGGCCGGATATCATGGTTACTATACCAAAGACTTCAACCGCCCCAATTCGCATTTCGGTACGGAAGCGGAACTCAAGGCGCTTATTGCAGCCGCAGATAATCTCGGTCTAAAGATTATCATCGATGCCCAGCTCAACCATACCGCGGATTACCTGGAGTACCCTTCCACCACTTACTCCCCCGCTGATTACAAACCGGCGGCCCCCTTCGACAATCCCGCCTGGTATCACAACACCCCCAACATCGTAAATTTTGACGACCCCAATGAGGCCCAAAATTACAGTCTTGGCGGCCTGGACGATCTGGCGCAGGAAAATCCAGACTGCTGGCAGGCGCTCATGGATGCCTACTGGAATCCGGACACGGACAGCGGCTGGTTCAGCTATGGCTTTGCCGGCTCCCGGGTCGATGCGGTCATCGAGATTCCGCCGCAGTACCTCGCCCTCTATGAGCAGCACACCGGCAAGCCCAGCTTTGGGGAAGCGTTTACCGGCTCGGTAGATGCCAATGCCGCATTCCAGAATTATATGTGGGGCATGCTCGACTTTCCGCTCTACTTCCAGATGAACAAGGTGTTTTGCAAGGGCGAAGCGTGGGGCGGCGTCAAGTGGGTGCTGGACCAGGATGATAAGTACAACGACACGAACCGGCTCTTCACCTTCCTGGATAACCATGATCGTTCCCGTTTCCTTGCGAATGCGGGCGACAACTGGGCCAAGCTGCGTCTGGCGCTGGCTTTCCAGTATGCCGTGCGCGGTATCCCGGTCGTGTACTATGGCACGGAACAAAATATGGCGGGCGACTTCAAATATACGGAGGACACCATCAATTACTACAACCGTGAGATGATGAGCAGCTTCAGCGAGAATACGACCACCTTTCAGTATCTCCGGCGGCTCAACCGGCTGCGCAGGGAATACAGCGACCTTTTTACGCAAGGCGTACAGCGTGAGCTCTATTACTCTCATGGCGACCCCGTGTATGCGTTCAGCCGCCGAAACGAGAAAAACGGCAATGAATTGATCTGTCTCTTCAACAATTCCGCTTCCGAGCAGACCAGAACCATCACACTCAACCCGGGGGGCGCCAGCTTCACGACCGGTGCCCAGCTCACCGACCTTTTAAATACCGACTCGGTCATTCAAGTCCAGGAGGGGGACGTTCCGAACAGCCGGAGCATCACGGTTACGCTGCCTCCGAACCGCGCAATGATGCTGACCAGCGGCTGCCCGGCCGAATACCATCAGCCCGTCTATACCCAGACCAGGGTCATCATCCATTACGACACCGGATTCGGCAACACCCTTTCGCTCCGCGGCGACACCCTGCCGCTCCATTGGGACTTCGGGCAGAGGTGCGAAAACGTCGACGCCGCTACGTGGCAGTTCATCCTGGAGCGCCCCGTCTCCGGCAACCTGTCGTTCAAGGTCCTCCTGAACGACACGACCTGGGAATCCGGAAATAACCACGTCGTCCAGGCGGGCGGCACAATCGAACTCTGGCCCAGCTTCTGACCCGGCATTGCAGTACGTGACCGATCACGCAGATGGGCGGTCAACGCAAAGGAAGCGACGGGCTCGTCCCGTAAACGATTTGAACGTTACCTCGCCGTCTGCCTGCGCCCCGCAGGTGCGCCATGGTACCCGGGCAGCGCGGAACCCCTGGAGGGTTTGGGGGAGCGCGCAGGCGGAGGCGTGGAAGCAGGTTTCCGCTTCCACGCCTCCGCCTGCCAGGCTGTCGAAACCCCCTCCTGGAGAAGAGCCCCGCAGAGTTGAGTCGTCCGCAGACGACGGAAGGAAAGGAAGTTCCGTCATTTCCGGCGACACGTGCGTCGGAAATGACACCTCTCATGACGGACAGGGCGACTTTTCTGCCAGAATCGAGCCCTGTCCGCCATGTATTCCTCTGTCGAAAAAGGCCAAAGGCCTTTTTCGACAAGCAAAGCCGGGCGGCAGCGCCGCCCGGCTTTGCCTGCACCGGGATCACAGCATTTTTAAAATCTCTCGCTTGAGACGGTTGATGATGCGCTTTTCCAGGCGCGAGATATAAGATTGCGAGATCCCAAGGGAATCGGCCACCTCCTTCTGGGTCCGCTCCGGCCGGCCGTCCAGCCCAAAGCGCATGGTGATGATCTGCTTCTCCCGTGCTTCCAGCTTCTCCATTGCGTCGAAGAGGAGCTTACGGTCCACGTCATCCTCGATCGGCTTCATCACCAGGTCGTTTTCCGTCCCCAGGATATCGGACAGCAGCAGCTCGTTGCCGTCCCAGTCGGTGTTCAGCGGCTCGTCAAAGGAGACCTCGCTCTTCAGGTTCACGATCTTGCGCAGATGCATCAGAATCTCATTTTCGATGCACCGTGAGGCATAGGTAGCCAGCTTGATGTTCTTGGCAGGCTGATAGGTATTCACCGCCTTGATCAGACCGATGGTGCCGATGGAGATCAGATCCTCGATGCCCACGCCGGTGTTTTCGAACCGCCGGGCGATATAGACCACCAGGCGCAGGTTGCGCTCGATGAGCTGGGACTTGACCGCCTCGTCCCCTTCTTCCAGCCGTGCGATCAGGTCCGACTCCTCGTCTCTGGACAGGGGCGGCGGAAGGGTGTCGCTCCCCCCGATGTACATGATCTTTCCCGGCAGCTTCAGCCCCAGCCGTGCCAGGGCCTGCTGCACACGGACGTAACAGCGCAAAAGCCAGGCGCTCATATCCAGCCTCCCAAATCATTCTTTTTCTTCCGCCTCGTTCAGGCCATGGGGACCTGCCCGGCGGCGCGGAACACCGGCGCCGCGTTTGACGCAGAAGGCCCCCCCGCCGGGCGTTTCCCGTGGTCCCGGCAGGATCTATGTACCGATCAGGGCGCTATAGCCCCCGCCGTCGGACAGGCGGTTGGGCGAAAGCGCCACCAGCAGTGTTCCGTAATCCTCCCGGCCCACCCTGGCCCCGTCCAGCCGCAGAGAGAGCAGCATGCCGCACTCCACCCCCACCGCCTGATAGGGCAGCAGGCGGCACCGCCCCAGAAAGCCCGCCTGGGACAAGCGTTCCAGCGCCGCCACCGGGTCGCGCAGGTCCGCTTCGTCCGGCGCCTGCCCGGAGGGAAACAATCCCGCCACCTTCTCCCCCTCCGCCACCATCACTGGGCGGCCCGTAGCCGGGTCCGTCAGGGTGTTTCCGGTATCCACCAGGGCCGTCAATGCCACCCGCCGCCCGTCCAGGGTAAGCACCGCAGGCACCAGCTCCTGCCGTGCGGCGGTGTGGCGGGCGGAGCGTTGGAAGAGCAGGGTGATGACCACGTAGCACCCCGCCGCCGAGAGCAGGATGAGGCGCAGGTCCATGGCGGAGGAGAATACGCCGTTTTCCAGCGTGAGCCCCCTCCCGCCCAACAGCTCCAGGGCCAGGATCCCGCCGGCAAAGGCTGCGGATACCGCGAAGAAGACCAGCGTTACCCGCAGCAGACGGCGGCTTCCCCCATAACCGATCAGCAGGGCCAGGACCGCCGCGGCCAATTTGCACAGGGGATGGAGCAGAAAGCCCATCCCCGGCAGGAAGACGGCGGCGGCGTACGCGCCTGCCAGCGCCGCGCCCAATGCCAGCCGCCCCCGGTGGAGCACCTCGCCCGCCAAACGCCCCGCGCACAGCAGCAGCAGATAATCCACGACAAAGTTGAGCAGGAACAGCGCGTCGATATACACCACCGTCATTCTGCGCGTCCCCCTGTTCGTCCTGTCTGGCCGACGCTCCTTTGTATGCCTGCGGAGCGATGCTCCCGCGCCTTGCCTCTCGCTTCCGCTCACGCGGCATGCGCCGGTATCTTTGCCAGCGACGGCGGCAGCGGTCTCGTCCAGCAGAGATCATTATACGGCAAGCCGCTCTCAAAAAAGGTCAGATTCGGGCCGCGCTGCAAAAAGAAGGTGACAAGCCTTTTAGCTTGTCACCTTCTGCTTTTCCTTATGAATTTCCATATTGCTGCCGCGGTATTGGGCGAATGTGATTTCCCTTTACACGGTAAGCAGCGGGGCACGGGACCGGATGAGGCGGGTCAGCGGTTCGCCCCAGGGGATGACCTCCAATCCCATCTCCCGCAGCTGCTCCTCCACCCCGAGCTCGCGGGCGCAGGAAACGCAGGCAGAGAACGCCACGCCCTGCGCCCGGGCCAGGCGGATGCGCCCGGCCACTGCCGGATCTTCGACCGCCAGCCGTGCGCTCTCCCCCCAAAGGATAACGGTGACCTTCTCCCACCAGCCGTGGGTCAGGCTGTTGACGGCGTACATCAGCACCATTTTATCAAATACCACCGGATCGGCGTTGGTCCAGAGAATATGCAGATGCTCCTCCATCGTCTTTTCCTCACAATCCCCGCCAGAATTCCGGCCGGACGTCTTGTCTGCCCGCCAGCGCCCCGTCCAGGAGCGCCAGCAGCCGTTCCCGCTCCTCCGGCAGGCCGCCCTTGAGCGGCAGGTAATTGGAGGCGTGGTCGCTGGTAAAATGGAGGGGAGACACCTGCAGGCTCTCCAGCAGCAGCCGGGTCTCCTCCAGTGCCTCCCGGGCATCCAGCAGTTGGAATTCCCCCCGCTCCGCCTGACGGGCCAGCGGCGTTCCCGGCGTTGGCAGATAGGTCAGCGCGGACAAATGCCGTGGGCCCATGGCATTGATCAGCGCCGCCGTATCCAGGGCATGGGAGCGGCTCTTCTCCCCCGGTCCGGCCAGGCCGATGAGGACCATGGTCCACAGGTCAAAGCCCGCCTTGACCAGGCGCTGTCCGGCCGTCAGCATCTCCGGGGCCGTCACCCCTTTGTTGACCGCCCGGAGCACCGCGTCGCTGCCGCTCTCCACCCCCAGGTAGAGCCGCACCAGGCCCGCCTCCCGCAGGGCGGCCAGTTCCCCATCCGTTTTCGCCAGGGTACTGCGCGCTCCTGCATAGGCGTTGACCCGCTTCAGCCCCGGGAAGCTGCCGTACAGGCGCTCCAGCACCGCCAGCAGGTCCGCCGTGTCCATGGCAACCGCATCCCCATCGCAGAGGAAGACCCGCTCCACGCCGCCGTAATAAGCCCCGGCCAGGGCGATATCCGCAAAGATCTCCGGCAGAGGGCGCACATGATAGCGCTTGTCCCGATACATGCCGCAGAAGGTGCAGCCGTTGTGGGAGCAGCCCACGGTGACCTGCAGCAGATAGCTGCCGTGTTCTCCGGGCGGGCGGTAGATGCTGCCCTCGTACCTCACCGCACCAGCTCCGACAGGGCGTCGTACAGGGCGTCCATCTCCGTCTGGGTGCCCACGCTCACCCGGAGATGGTTCCGGATGCGGGGCTGATCCCACCAGCGCACCAGAATGCCCCGCTCCCGCAGGCCATCCAGCAGCGCCTTGGCAGGCGCCTTCGGATGGGCGATGAAAAGGAAATTGGACGCAGACTCGCACACGTCGAAGCCCAGTGTCTTGAGCCGGGCCGCGGTACGGTCACGGGTGGCGATGATCTGAGCGGTGGTGGTGCGGAAATAGTCCGGATCCCGCAGGGCGCCTTCCGCCCCCGCCAGGGCAAGCCGGTCCAGGGGATAGGAATTGAAGGAATTCTTCACACAATTGAGCGCGGCGATCAGGTTCTCCTGGGCCAGAGCAAACCCCACCCGCAGCCCGGCCAGGGAGCGGGACTTGGACAGGGTCTGCACCACGACCAGGTTCGGACAGCGGTCGATGAGCTCCACCGCCGACTCCGCGCCAAAGTCCACATAAGCCTCGTCCACCAGGACCACCGCGCCGGGATTGCCCTCCAGTATCCGCCGAATGGCACACAGAGAGAGGGCCCGGCCCGTGGGCGCGTTGGGGTTTGCAAGCACTACCCCGCCGTTGGGGGCCAAAAAGGACTCCACAGGCACCCCAAAGCCCTCGTCCAACGGCACCTGCCGGTATTGCAGGCCGTAGAGCGCGGCAAAGACCGGGTAAAAGCTGTAGGTCACGTCGGGAAAGAGAAGGATCCGGTCCGGGTCAAAAAAGGCCTGAAAGCAGAGGGCCAGCACCTCGTCCGAGCCGTTGCCCACAAAGACCTGGGACGGCTTCAGGCCGCAGGTGGCCGCCATGACTTCCCGCAGCTGGGTACAATCCGGGTCGGGATAGAGCCGCAGCGGCTCGTCCGCCGCCGCCCGGATGGCGGAGAGGGCCATGGGCGAGGGGGGATAGGGGTTTTCGTTGGTATTGAGCTTGATGAATTTCCGCTCCCGGGGCTGTTCCCCCGGCGTATACGGGGTCAGGCCCCGGATACGGCTGCTCCAAAATTCCTTCATTCCTGCGGTGCTCCTTCCGGATTACGGATCCATTTTTTGATGCTCTTCTCCGCCTTGCTGCGCGGGATCATCAGCTCATGACCGCACCCCTGGCAGCGCAGGCGGAAGTCCATCCCCACCCGCAGCACCTGCCAGGTATGGCTGCCGCAGGGGTGCGCCTTTTTCAATTCCAGCATGTCGCCCACATGGATGTCCATGACCGCTCCCCCCTTCCCTGTATCTCTATCATTATAAATTCCAGCCCGCCCGCTGTCAATTCAAGGCTGCGCTGCGCATATAGTGGGCTATCAAGAAAAAAAGCCCATGGACGCTGGAAAGGATTGGTCATCTTGACGATGCGCTTTTTGCCCGAGGGCCATTTGCTCTCTTTGCCGGAACATCAGGCTGCCTGCGCCTCCCCCGCCGCCCTGCGCAGGGCCATGGAAGAGGAAACGATCCTGGAAGGAATGGTGCGCCTGTGCGACGCGGAGCACAACCTGCTGGTGACGGTTGGCCCGTATCAGGGCCGCATCCCCCGCGCCGAGGCCGCCCTGGGCATCACCGACGGCACGACCCGTGAGATCGCCATCCTCTCCCGGGTCGGCAAGCCGGTCTGCTTCGTGGTCACCGCCGTGGAGGAGACCGGCGGTACGGTGCGCCTGACGCTGTCCCGGCGGCTGGCGCAGCAGAAGGCCCTAGACGCCATGCTCGCCCAGCTCTCCCCCGGCCAGGTGATTCCCGCCGTAGTCACCCACCTGGAGCCCTTCGGCGCCTTCGTAGATATCGGCTGCGGCGTGACCTCCATGATCGGGATTGAAGCGATTTCCGTCTCCCGCATCCCCCACCCCGCGGAGCGCTTCTCGCCCGGGCAGTCGATCTTCGCCGCCGTGCTCGACCTGGACCGGCGGGCCGGGCGGGTGTATCTGACCCACAAGGAGCTGCTGGGCACCTGGGCGGAAAACGCGGCCCGCTTCCAGCCGGGGATGACGGTGCCCGGCATCGTGCGGGGCATCAAGGATTACGGCGCCTTCGTCGAGCTGACGCCCAACCTGTCCGGTCTGGCCGAGCTGCGCCCCGGACTGAAAGAGGGCGACCGCTTTTCCGTCTATCTGAAGGCTATCCTGCCCGAGCGGATGAAAATCAAGCTGCTGGCGATCGACGCCCTGCCGCCGCTGGAGAAGCCCGAGCCGCTGGAGTATTTCATCACCAGCGGATCGCTGCGCAAATGGAAGTACGCCCCCGAGGGGTGCAGCAAAGTAGGCGCGGAAACAGTGTTTGCGCCCTGAGCCGGCCCCGATCCGGGCCCTGCGCGCAGGCAGGGACAGGGTCGCCCACAGCCTGCCGCGCCAAATGCAGATACCCGTAGGAGCGGGGGAAGCCCCCGCCCCTACGGGTATTCTTGGATCCGGCCGCCGCACCCGGACGCATGCGGCGCACCTCCTACGGATTGCCGGCGCCCCGTTCGATCAATTCCAGGATCTCCTCCACGGTCTCCGGCACGTCGTAATCGCCGGTCAGACGACCGGGATAGTGGTAGACCAGCCCCGCCCGTTCGTTACGCTCCAGGCAGTCCAGCAGGGCCGTCTCTCCATGCCGCCGGAGGAATTCCACAAAGGCCCGCACGCGCGTTTTCTCCCGAATTTCGCCCGGGCAGGGAAACTCCGGGCATTCCCAACAGCCCGCATGCCCCCGCGCCAGGCCGCACCGGAAGCTTTTGCACCACGCCTTGTCCGGACAGCCCCCGCTGCGGCAGCCGGGGCACCCCTCCTGCTCGCTGCACAGGCAGCAGGCCAAGCCGCAGTAGCCAAAGCCCAGCGTGCGCTTCACGTCCCGCCGCCTTCCCGGCCCTTGATCTCCTCCCAATACCGCCGGGCGGCCTGCTCGGTCTTATTATCTCCGTACTCGTAGTACCGTTTGCCCGCCAGCGCGTCGGGCAGATACTGCTGGCTGACCCAGTGGCCCGGAAAATCATGGGGGTACCGATAGCCCTGCTCCCGCTCCTGCCCCGCCGAGTCGGCGTGCCTGTTCTGAAGGTGCCGGGGGTAGTCCCCGGTCTTGCCCGCGCGCACGTCGGCCATGGCATGGTCCAGGGCGATGTGGGCGGAATTGGATTTGGGCGCGGTGGCCATGAGCACCGCCGCGTCTCCCAGCGGGATCCGGGCTTCGGGCAGGCCCAGCAGATTGGCCGCATCCACACAGGCCTTGACGATGGGGATGATCTGGGGATACGCCAGGCCCACATCCTCACAGGCGATGACCATCAGCCGCCGGCAGGCGGAGATCAGGTCTCCCGCCTCCAGCAGCCGGGCCAGATAATGGCAGGCCGCGTCCGGGTCAGAGCCGCGGATGGACTTTTGCAGGGCGGAGAGGATATCATAATGGTCGTCTCCCGCCCGGTCATACCGCATGGCGGAGCGCTGGGCCGCCATGCGGGCGTCCTCCAGGGTCACCAGAAGCCGGTCCCCTTCCCGCCGGGCGGAGTTCAGCAGCAGCTCCACCGCGTTCATGGCCTTGCGCACGTCCCCGCCGCAGGCGGAGGCGATGTGCTGCTGCACCCCGTCCTCACAGAGCGCCTCCGCCCCCAGCCGCGCCCCCATCAGCCGGACGCCCCGTTCCACGGCGGGCAGCACATCGGCGGATTCCAGGGGCTTGAATTCGAACACAGAGGCGCGGGAGAGCACCGCGTTATAGACATAGAAATAGGGATTTTCCGTGGTGGACGCGATGAGGGTGATCTTCCCGTTCTCCATGAATTCCAGCAGGGACTGCTGCTGCTTCTTGTTGAAATACTGGATCTCGTCCAGATAGAGCAGCACCCCGTCGGGGGCCAGCATGGTGCCGATGTCCCCGATGATGTCCTTGATATCCGAGATGGAGGCGGTGGTCGCGTTGAGCCGGTGCAGGGGGCGGTTGGTACGCTTGGCGATGATATTGGCCACGGTGGTCTTCCCCGTGCCGGAGGGGCCGTAAAAGATCAGGTTCGGAATACTGCCGCTGTCGATGATACGGCGCAGCAGGCCGTCTTTCCCCAGGATGTGGCGCTGTCCCACCACCTCGTCCAACGTCTGGGGCCGTATTTCGTCCGCTCAGGGCCGGTATGGCATGGAAAAGCCTCCCTTATTACTGCAGACTGGAGGAGAACCGAATTCTCCTCCATTCTAACACATGTTCGATTATCCGTAAAGGGGTCACATGGCGGGCAGATTCCGGTTGCTGCGGCTTACCGGGCCGTTGGCGTACAGACGCAGCAGCGTGACCACCGCCTGTTCCCGGGTATAGGTGCCCAGGGCTCCAAACGTGGTCTCCGACGTGCCGTTCATCACGCCCAGCTCCAGCACGGCGGCCACGTCCGCCTGCGCCCAGTCGGCCACGCTGTTCCAGTCGGTCATGGCCGCGGAGGGGTCCGCCGCGTCATAAGCGCCGCCATAGCGCCGGTAGCAGCGCATGAGCATCGCGGCGGCCTCCTGCCGGGTAATCAGGCCGTTGGGGTCAAAGGTGCCGGCGCCGCGGCCGTTGACGATCCCCAGGGCGTAGGCCGCGTTGCCGTAGCCCCGGTCCTCGGGCTTGGCCAGATCGCGGAAGGTCTCCAGCTGACCGCAGAACTGGTTCCACCAACTGCTGGAATTGCCGAAGGGCATCCCGTCCCGGTCCAGCGCGCTGGAGCAGTACACCCCCAGGAAGGAGCCGTCGTCGTCATAGCCGTACTGGAACGCCAGGAAGTGAACCACCATCTGGGCAAACTCAATGCGGGTGACCGAATGCCGCCAGCGGCTTTGCAGGTTGGAAGGGACCATGCCGAGCACGATGGCCTGGGTGACCTCTTCAATCGCCCAGGGCGAGGGCACGTCCTCCGGCAGCACCACCGCGCTTCCGTCGGCAGCGCTGCTGGAGGCGGCCATGGCGGGCGGCAGCGCGCCCACCGTTATTGCAATTGTCATCAGCAGGGCCAAAATACGTTTCACAGGCGTCCACTCCTTGTTTTTACTCTTAAAATAACACGCCCGGCGGCCTTCGTCAAGCTTGCAAAGCCCGCCTCCCTTTTCCTCGATTTGCGCGCGGGCCAGATCTCCGGCGATTTCACGATTGAAAAACATTTACCTGTATGATAACATACACATATGTATAAAAGCGTGATAAATCAGGATCTGAGGGGGAACAGAAAATGAACGATACCATTAAAAGAGCGCTTATTTCCGTCGCTGTATTTGCGGTAATTTACTTTTTGTCGTTGTGTATCGGAGTGCTAAGCCGTGAGATAAGGTTTTTGGGAACCGTAATCGGCACAGGCTGCTATTGGATCGGAAGTAATAAAAGGTAAATCTGGATTTGCAGGGGCAGCCTCATTTTTGAGGCTGCCCCTGCTCAGGCTGTTGAAAACCCCTCCTGGAGAAGAGCCTCGCAGAGTTCCGTCGTCCGCAGACGACGGAAGGAAAGAAATCTCCGTCATTTCCGGCGACATGCGCGTCGGAAATGACACCTCTCATGACGGACAGGGCGACTTTTCTGCCAGAATCGAGCCCTGTCC
>NZ_JALFGV010000089.1:0-5357 GCF_022777125.1 Lawsonibacter sp. | reverse complement strand
GTGTACTTTTGGGGATTGTGGAGATAGTCGATGATCTCCACCAGACTCTCCTTGGCCTCGTCCTGCCCGGCCACGTCCTTAAAGGTCACGCCGGTGGATTTTTCGACATAGACCTTGGCGTTTGCCTTGCCCACGCCGCCCAGGCCGCCGCCCATCTTGCCGGCCATATTGCGGAACAGGAAGGAGAAGAGCACCACCATCAGCACCATGGGCAGCACGTAGCTGATGAGCAGGCTGACGATGGGGGAGAGGGGCTCCTCATAGGGGGAGCCGTACTGGACCACGCCGTACTCCTCCAGCAGGGGGATCAGGCCGTCATCCCGCACGTTGGCCGTGGTGGGAGGCGCGCAGTAATAGGTCTTCTGGGTGGTGTTCAGGGTCTCCAGCGGGGGCAGGCCCAGCTGGCTCTCGGGGCTGGGGCTCTCCGCCGGGGCGGCGCTCTCTTCGGCCGGTTCGGTCTTGGGGTAGATGGTGTACTTGGCGCTGGTCATCTCCACCGCTTCCACTTTGCCGTCCATCACCATCTGGCGGAATTCGCCGTAGGTGATCTCCTGCGTATGGGCCGAACGGGCCATGGAAGTGGCGTAGTTTACCAGTACGGTGATGACCAGGGCCCACAGGATGATGGAAATGATGGCGGTGGCGTTGCGCTTGCCGCCGGCCCCCCCGCCTCTGCCGCCGCTGTTACGATTATCGGGCATGAAATGTATATCCTCCTTGGAACGAATCGCTCGCAATTATTTTCGGTATGGAACGAAAATGCGGTAAGACTGTTATAGCACACACCACCCCAAAAAACAAGGAAACCGGCGGGGAAACCTGTAAACTTTCTATGAAATCGGCCCACCGGGACGGTATTCCGCCGAACCAAACGGCGCTTTGCGGCGGCCGGCGGCCGTGGGCGCGCCGCCTTGCTTTTCTGTTACAGGCGCATTTTTGGCTTTTTCTGTACGCCGTCTTGTGGTATACTGTTGCCGTTATCACACGGGGAAAGGCGGGACAAGCCATGAAGGAGCGCAGGATGGAGGCCCAGGCCGAGGCCGACGGCATCATCGAAGGGCGCAACGCCGTGTTGGAGGCCCTCCGGGCCGGTACCAGCATCGACAAGATCTATCTGGCCCGCGGCGAGACCGACGCCGCTCTGGGGCATATTGCGTCCACGGCCCGGGACAAGGGCATCGTGGTGGTGGAGGCCGACCGCCGCAAGCTGGACGGCATGAGCCGCACGCACGCCCACCAGGGCGTGATCGCCCTGGCGGCCGTGCGGGAGTATGCCAGTGTGGACGATATTCTGAACGCGGCGCGTGAAAAGGGCGAGCCGCCCCTGATCGTGGTGTGCGACGAGCTCTCCGATCCCCACAACCTGGGCGCGGTGATCCGCACCGCCGAGTGCGCGGGGGCCCACGGGGTCATCATCCCCAAGCGCCGCAGCGCGGGGCTCACCGCCGTGGTGGCCAAGACCTCCGCCGGGGCGGTCTCCCATGTTCCGGTGGCACGGGTGGCCAATCTGCCCGCTCTGCTCCGTCAGCTCAAGGACGAGGGCGTCTGGGTCTTCGGCACCGACGCCGGCGGGGACCGGCTGCTGTACGAGGCCGACCTGAAGGGTCCCGCCGCCATCGTCATCGGCAGCGAGGGCTCCGGCATGGGGCGTCTGGTGGGTGAAAACTGTGATTTTCTGGTGCGGATCCCCATGCGGGGAAAGCTGAATTCGCTCAACGCCTCTGCGGCGGCGGCCATCCTTTTATACGAAGCCGTGCGCCAGAGGATGCTCTGACGATGATCTTCACGTCCGCCTCCGCCGTGCACCCACGGCTGGAACCGGACTGGAATAACGGGTGATATGACACATGGCAAAGGACCGGGACGACGAACTGAATAAAGGCCCCTCCAGCGGGGAAGAGACGTTTTCCCTGGAGGAGATCATGGCGGAGTTCGGCGCCGGGCGGGGCAAGCGCCCCGTGGGCGACGACACCATCCCTTTTCCCACCGTCCCCTCCGCCGCCTCCCCCGCCCCCACCGGGCGCAGGCCCGGCAAGGTAGTCTCCTTCCCCGGCGCCCCCGCGCCCGCTCCGGCGCCGCCGGAGGAAAAGGTGGTGGAGTTCCCCGCCGCCGCCCCCCCGCCGGAGGAGCCGGCGGGGGCGGAAGCGCCGCCCGGGGCCGAAGTGCCCGCCCCGGCCTCGGACAACCCCATTGCGGAGGGGCTCAACCGTCTGATGCAGAAGGCGGACGATTACGCGGGGCATATGTTTGAGGAGGAGGGCGCCGAGCAGGACGAGGCCGTCCGCCGGGCCGAGCGGTATATCCCAGGCACCGACGAGGAGGCGCCGGAGCAGGCGCGGCGGGAGCGCCGGAAGCGCCGTGCGCCGCCGCCCGCCCCCGACCTGCCCCCGGCGGACCTGGCCCGCCGTTACCACAAAGGGCTCAAATCCCTGCGTGTGCGGAGCGTACTGGCCTTTTTGCTCTGCCTGCCGATGCTCTACCTGACCCTGGCCCCCCTGTTCCCCCTGCCCCTGCCCGCTCCGCTGACCCCACGCCTCCAGACGCTGGCCCTGGCCGGGCTGCTGGTGCTGGTGCTGCTGCTGGGGGTGGATGTGCTGGCCCGGGGGCTGTTCCGGCTCTTCCGGCTGGAGCTGGGCATGGATACGCTGCTGGTGTTTTCCTGCGCCGCCACGCTGGCCGACGCGCTCACCCTTCCGCAGCTGGACCCCCGGGACGGGCAGCTGCCTTACTGCGCCGCCGCCGCGCTGGCGGTGGCGTTCCTGCTGCGGGGCACTTGGCTCAAGCGGCGGGGACAGCGGCTGGCCTGCCGCACGGCGGCCTCCGCGTCCGAGCCCTATCTGGTCACCCTGGACGAGGGGAAATGGAACGGACGGGATACCTATTGCAAGTGGTCGGGCGCTCCCATCGGCTTCGGCCGCCAGATGCAGGCCGCCGACGGAGCCGAGCGCATCTTCCACCGCTTCTGCCCGCTGCTGTTTGTGGCCTGCCTGGTGCTCTCCCTGGTGGCCTCCGTGGGCATGGGCGCGCCGGAGCGGCTGCTGTGGTGCCTCTCCGCCACCCTGGCGTCGGCCTCCTCCTTTTCGGGGGCCCTGTGCTTTGGCACGCCGTGGCATAAGCTCTCCCGCCGCCTGTCCAAGTCCGGGGCCGCCATCGCCGGATGGGACGCGGTCACCAGCACGGGCGTGGGCAGCGGCATCCTGCTCACCGACGCCGATCTTTTCCCGCCCGGCTGCGTCTCTCTGAACGGCATCAAGGTCTTCGGGGACTTTTCCGTAGACAAGGTGGTCTCCGCCACCGCCACCCTGATCCGGGATTCGGGCAGCGGGCTGGACAAAATCTTTCACGACCTGCTCCGCTCCCAGGGCTGTGTCTACCGCCGCGCCCAGGACCTGTGCTGCTACGAAGGGGGCGCGGGGGCGCTCATCCGCGGGGAACAGGTGCTGGTGGGCTCCTCCGCCTTCATGCACCTGATGGACGTGGAGCTGCCTCAGGGCCTCAATGTAAAAAACGCCGTCTTTTGCGCGCTTGACGGGGAGCTGGCGGGTATTTTTGCCCTCAACTACTCGCTTCACGGGCTGATCGAGCCCTCCCTCAACGCCCTGATCCGCAACCGGATCACCCCCGTGCTGGCCACCCGGGACTTCAACCTGATCCCCGCCATGCTCCGCCAGCGCTTCAAGCTGCCGGTGGAGAAGATGGAGTTCCCGGCGGTGGAGCGGCGGCGGGAGCTGTCCGGAGCGGAGCAGTCCCACAGCGATATCCTGACCGCCGTCCTCTGCCGGGAGGGCCTGGGGCCCTATTCGGAGGCAGTGGTGGGGGCCGCCCGGCTGCGCCGGGCCGTGCGCTGCTCCGCGGTGCTCGCCTGCGTCGGCGCGGCTGTCGGCGTGCTGCTGGCCTTCTATCTCACCTCCGTGGGGGCCTACTCCTCGCTGTCTCCTTCCAACCTGCTGGTATTCCTGTTCATGTGGCTGGTGCCCACCCCGCTGATCTCCGGCTGGGTGGACCGGTATTGACCCGGACAGAAGAGGCTCCCCGGACGGCTTGGGCCGTCCGGGGAGCCTCTTCTGAGTCTCTGGAAGCGCCGGCTCGCCGCACGCAGGAGTTGTCCGCCAGAAGCGGACAACTCCCCAGGCTGCCGAAGACCCCTCCCGCAGGAGCGCCCGGGGCGGAGCCGGCCGGTATGGGGGCGCAAGTCAGTTCAGCGCGGCCAGAGCGGCGGTAAAGGCTGCCTCGCCGGCGTCGGCGTTCTCCGCGATCAGGAAAAGCACATACCCGTCCTGCACCAGCAGGCGGGCGTCCTGCACCTTGGGCAGATTCTGGGGCAGATACCAGGAGAACGTGTCCTCCTGGCTCTGGCGGTAGGTCTCCAGAGCGGTCTTGACGGCCTGCGTGTCGGCGCCCTCGGCCAGCTTGCCGAGAACCAGGGTGTCGGGGCTGACCATCATGGGGAAGAAGCCGACAGCCTGCTCAAAGGCGTCGGCGGGCAGGCCGTAGGTCTCGGCCATCCCCTGCGCGTCGGTCTTCATGCCGTAGCCCATGCCCGACGCATCCATGATCTGATAGGCCAGCTTCACCAGCGGCGCGTTGTTGGGGGTGGTGATGGCAAGGCCGTCTTCCGCGGCTTCCACCGTGTACCCCTCCAGCCCCTCCAGAAGCGCGGCGGGCAGGAAGGTGACGCCCTGCACCACCCGGGCGGTCACGCCTTCGGCCGCCGTGTCGTTGACGGTGACCGATCCGGTGGCAAAATCCACGCTGATCACGTTCCCGTCCAGATAAAACGCGCCGGTATTCTCCTCTTCGTACCAGGCGGCGGAGCCGTGATCGGACTCGGCCACCAGGCGCATGGGCAGCAGCCCCTGGCCGGACACGGCGGGGACCCCGGCGGTGTCCAGCGCCTGTCCGTTGACGGTAATGGCGCCGGCGCAGGCCGTGGGCTTGGGGGAAATGAGCCGCTCGGGCTCACCGGCCAGGGCGCCGATGGACAGGGCGCCGGTCAGGGTCACGGCCAACGCCAGTGCGGGAAGCTTTTGGTTCATATTCTGCATTCTCCTTGTCGTTCAAACTACCGGGCTTACCCGGCCATGTTACATCAGACGGACCGGGGCGCAAAAAGTTCCCCCGGGCGTTTATTTCCCCACCGGGGCGAAGCTGCCCCGGCTCAGGCGGCACAGGTCGTCCGGCGCCAGCTCCACCTGGGCGCCGATGCGCCCGGCGCTTACCGTCATGGTCTCCCGTCCACGGGCGCTCTCGTCCAGCACGGTGGTAAACTGCTTTTTCATCCCCAGCGGGGAACAGCCCCCGTGGACGTATCCGGTCAGCGGAAGCAGCTGGGCCTGCCGGATCATCTCGATGGATTT
>NZ_JALFGV010000017.1:0-54239 GCF_022777125.1 Lawsonibacter sp. | reverse complement strand
CGATTCCTGCGGAAAAGTCGCCCTGTCCGTCATGAGAGGTGTCATTTCCGACGCACGTGTCGCCAGAAATGGCGAAGCTTCCTTTCCTTCCGTCGTCTGCGGACGACTCAACTCTGCCAGGCTCTTCTCCAGGAGGGTTTTTCGACCGCCTGAAAGTCCGCTTCCGTCTCGGAAGCGGACTTTTTTGCATGGACTCAATCCTGATCCCAGTTGTGCCACACGTTCTGGACGTCGTCGTTTTCTTCCAGCAGGTCGATGAGCTTTTCCATGTTCTTGATGTCGTCCTCGTTCTCCAGCTTGACATAGTTCTGGGGAACCATTTCTACGGCAGCCTGGACAAACAGATAGCCCTTATCCTCCAGTGTGGCCAGCACGGCGCCAAAGGCATCGGGGTCGGTATAGATCTCAAAGACCTCACCCTCTGCCTGCATGTCGTCTGCGCCGGCGTCCAGGGCGTCCATCATGACGGTGTCTTCGTCCAAATCTTCCTTCTCAATGACGATGACGCCCTTGCGGTCAAAAGACCAGGACACGCAGCCGGTAGCGCCCAGCCCCTTGCCGTACTTGTCCAGCAGATGGCGCACCTCGGGGGCGGTGCGGTTGCGATTGTCGGTCAAAGCGTCCACGATGACGGCCACACCGGAGGGGCCGTAGCCCTCATAGGTCACATTCTCATAGGCGTCGGCATTGCCGGAACCCAGTGCCTTGTCAATGGTGCGCTTGATATTGTCGTTGGGCATATTGGCGGCCTTCGCTTTCGCTACGACCGTAGCCAGGCGGGAGTTGTTGTTGGGGTCGCCGCTGCCGCCGGTCTTGACCGCCACGATCATCTCGCGGGCAATTTTGGTGAATATCTGAGAACGCTTGGCGTCAGCCGCGCCCTTCGTTTTCTGGATATTATGCCATTTGGAATGTCCTGACATACTACTCGTTCCCTTCCTTAGTCGAAAATCAGCGCAAATAGTTTATCACTTTACGAAAGCATTGGCAACCCCTTATCCATAAGAAAACGCCTCTTTGTGCCGGTCTGTGGCAAAAACCTCCACCTTGGGGAAGGCATCGGAGAGCCACTTTGCCAGTACGGGCACCACCACCTGCTCCGTAGGATAGTGGCCAGCGTCGATCAAATTGATGCCAAGGGCCTTGGCGTCCAAAAAGCCGTTATACTTCACATCGGCGGTCACAAACGTGTCGCAGCCCAGAGCCAGCGCGTCGGAAAGCAGATCCGCGCAGGCGCCGCCGCCCACGGCCACCCGCCGCACAGGGCGGCGGGCATCCACGTAGCGCACGCCGTTGGCGCCCAGCTGCCGCTTGACAAAGGCGGCGAAGGCCGGGGCATACATGGGCGCACCCACGGTGTTGCCTATCCGGCCGATGCCGTAGGGCCGCCCGGAGGCGTCCACGCCGTCCTGCTTGAGCGGCTCGATCTGTACCAGATCCAGCCGGTGGGCCAGCGCGTCGTTGACGCCGCCCGCGACTGTGTCCAGATTGGTGTGGGCGCAGATAGCGGCGATTTTGCGTTCCACAAGCGCGAGCAGGATACGCCCGGTGGGATCGCCGTCTGTGATGCTGCGCGCCGGGTGAAAGAGCACCGGGTGATGGGAGACGATCAGCTGGGCGCCGCGCTCCGCGGCTTCGGAGACTACCGGCTCGGTGATATCCAGGGACACCAGAATCCTGTCGACCGCCTGATCCCCGCGGCCCACCAGAAAACCAGCATTGTCAAACTCCATCTGGATGGAAAAGGGGGCCAGGGTATCCAGAAGCTGATAGATCTCTCTTACGGTTGCCATGTACTCCACTCCTCTCTCATTTTCGCTAAACCACGATGTACGGCCTCCAGCGCCTCCAACCGCGGCGCATCGGAAGCCCGCGTGGAGCGGCGCAGTCCCGTTACGGCCCGGGCAGCCCGGGCTTCCAAGCGGGTCAAATATTCCAGCCGCAACGGATCCGCCGTTTCCCTGCTCTGCCGTCCGGCCCACTGCTCGGCGGGGGTGAGCGCTTCCATGAAGCCCGCCCTGACTTGAAGGGCGGTATAAAGGGTATCCCCTTCCCGGCTCAGATGCTCCCGCTCAATCCGATAACCCTGCCGCTGCAGCCACGGCCGCAGGGCGCTCTGGGCGCTCATGGGCTGGAGCAGCAGCAGACACCCCTGCTCCCGCACCCAAGGGGCGGCCGCCAGAATAGCGGCGATGGTCTCCCCGCCCATCCCGGCTATGGCAATGGTATCCGCCTCGGCTGGCGCAATGCCGGAAAGACCGTCACACAGGCGGAATTCCATCCGCTCCGCCAGACCGTACCGGGCGGCGGTGCTTCGGGCTCGGTCCAACGGACCGGGGCGCAGGTCGGAAACCAGCGCATGCTCGATGATCCCCTGCTGGAGCAGCCAGACCGGCAAATAAGCGTGGTCAGTGCCTACGTCGGCAAAACGCGCCCCCGGGGGCACCAGTCCGGCAACGGAGCGCAGGCGCGGAGAAAGTTCCATGGGGCTATCCTCCTCTCTTCTCTTGCCCAGGATAAAAAAAGAGCGGCCAAGGCCGCTCTTTTTTCGGATGTTTCTTACTTCGCGGCGCCGACGCTGGCGTTGATTTTGGCCAGCAGCTCGTCTACGTCCACGCCGTGCACCATGCAGGCCTGCTCTACGGTTTCGCCGCGGGAAGAGGGGCAGCCCAAGCAATGCATACCGATGGACAGGAAGATGGGCGCGGTCTCGGGAGCGATGTCCAGAATATCGCCGATAATGGTATCTTTCGTGATCTGAGCCATTTCAGATAGACCTCCAAATTTCTAGGATATTAGTAGTATATCCTATCTTTCGTCTTTTTTCAAGACACAGATCAATTTTCTTGTTTTCCCTGCAGAGCCAACTTCCTTGACGGCCCTCGCGCCGCCGCATCAAACCGATCTGTTATCCCCCTGTGCTCTTTCCCTCCGCCGTGGCTGCACGTTTCCCCCCATTTAAACCGGAGGCCGCAGGGGATGCATCCGAAACCGAATCCACGCCCATTCGGCAAGCGGTCAGAGAAAGACGCAAAAAAGGGACGCCCATGCGGGCGTCCCTTTCTCTCTTCAGGCTGTTAGCCCTGCTCACGCATACGAGCGAAGCAATCGCTGCAGTACACGGGACGATCGGACTTGGGCTCGAAGGGCACCTTGGCCTCACCGCCGCAGGCAGCGCAGGTCGCGGTGAAGTACTCGCGAGGACCGCGGGAAGCGGCCTTGCGGGCGTCACGGCACGCCTTGCAGCGCTGGGGCTCGTTCTGGAAGCCGCGCTCGGCATAGAACTCCTGCTCACCGGCGGTGAACACGAACTCCTGGCCACATTCCTTACATACCAGAGTCTTGTCTTCGTACATGATTTTACCCTCTCTTTGCTTTGTTGCCCAGGTCCGGAATAACCGATTATGCTGGGACAGTGTAATATTGCGTTCAGCTCTCGCTGAAATCGCCAAAAGAATGGTGCTGTGCCAATTTGCGCCGGATGCGCTGGACAGCGTTGTCCACCGATTTCGGGGACTTGTTTACCTCGGCTGCAATTTCGGAATAGGACAGACCGTTCAGATACAACCGAAGTATGCTTGCTTCGAAACCGGACAATTGGCCCTCCAGCGCCCGCATCCGCTCCTGAAACGCCTCCCTGCCGAGCAGGATGGCCTCTGGGTCTTCCTGGAGCTGATCCGCCGCGCCGTAAGCATAATGGTCGCCGTTCCCGCTAAAAAGAGGGGTTTCGAACGAGACATAGTTGTTCAGCGGTATGTGCTTATCTCTTGCTGCTGCTTTGATGACGGAAATCAGACGGTTTTTGATGCAGACCTCCGCAAACGTACGAAAGGAAGCCGCTTTCCCGGAATCGTATTCCCGAATCGCGGCCAGCAGGCCCACCATTCCTTCCTGGATAAGGTCCTCACTGTCCCCCCCCGCCAGAAAATACGGGCGGGCACAAATACGCACCAGGCGATGATAGCGCATCACAAGGGCTTCTTCTGCGATGCGGTCGCCTGATGCGGCCAACGTACACAGAGCTTCGTCCGCGCGTTCCGATTGCCGGGTATGATCTGCTTTCATGCCGGATCTCCTTGCATATTATACGCAGATAAAAAAGGCTTTGTCAAGCTTTTGCGCAAAATATTTCGAGCTTATCCATAGATTTTTATGATATTTGCCAAAGCCTCTGCAGCGTTTCGTGCATCACCCTCGCTTTGGGCCTCCACCATGACCCGGATCAGGGATTCCGTGCCCGAAGGGCGCACCAGCACGCGCCCCGTCCCGGCCATCGCGTCTTCCTGGGCGGTCACCGCATCCCGGATCGATGGGTCGGCCATAATCGCGCTCTTCTGCGCCTGACCTGCCACAGGGACATTGATGAGCACCTGAGGATAGCGCCGGCAGCCTGCCACCAGCTCCGAAGCGCGCTTACCCGATTTGTGGAGCAGAGACAGGAACTGCAGCGCCGTCAGCTGGCCGTCGCCGGTGGTGGCATACTTGCGGAAAATGGTATGGCCGGACTGCTCGCCGCCCAGCATATAACCGCACGCCTCCATCTTCTCCAGCACGTTGCGGTCCCCTACGTCGGTGCAGTGGAGATCGATCCCGTTTTCCCGGCAGAAGACCCGCAGGCCCATATTGCTCATCACGGTAGCGACCAGGGCGTTTCCGGGAAGCTTTCCCTCCTGCTTCAGAGCCAGCCCGCAGGAGGCGACGACCTGATCGCCGTCGATCTCCTCTCCGGTTTCGTCTACCATCAGGCAACGGTCTGCGTCGCCGTCAAATGCGATGCCGAGATCATAGCCGCCCGCCTTCACCATGGCCCTGAGGCTGTCCAAATGGGTGGAGCCGCAGCCGTGATTGATGTTCACTCCATCCGGGTCGGCATGGATCACATCGGTATGCAGGTCGGGGAAACGGTCAAACAGACGCGCGGCGGTGGCGGAAGCGGCGCCGTTGGCGCAGTCCACCAGAATGTGCAGGCCCGAAAGGTCTGTGTCCACCGTGGAGACCAGATAGTCGATGTAGTCCTGCGCCTCCTTCTCGTCGGCATAGATGACCCGGCCGATCTCACCGTGGGTCTTGAGCGGCACGGCGATCCGGCTCAGGACGATCTCCTCGATCTTTCCCTCCAGCGCGTCGGAGAGCTTGAAGCCCCGATGGTCGAAGATCTTGATGCCGTTGTGTTCAAAGGGATTGTGGGAAGCCGAGATCACGATGCCCGCGTCGGCCTTGGCGTCCACCGTGATCCAGGCCACGGCGGGCGTTGGGATGACCCCCAGATGGAGCACGTCCGCCCCGGCGGAGCACAGTCCCGCGACCAGCGCCCCCTCCAGCAGGTCTGAGGAGATGCGGGTGTCCTTGCCGATGGTGAAACGAGGCTGTCCTCCGCCCTTCGCTTCGGCCATAACATAGGCGGCCGCCATGCCCACTTGGAACGCCAGCCGGGCGTCCAGCCCGGCGTTGACCACACCACGGATCCCGTCGGTGCCAAATAATCTGCCCATAAAAATCCTTCCTTTCCGTCCGATCACACATTAGAATGAAAGCTGGTCCAGTGCTCCGCCCGGGACGCTCAGGCCCAAGTGTTCGTAGGCCCGCCGGGTGACGCAGCGTCCCCGGGGCGTGCGGGTCAGAAAGCCCATCTGCATCAGATAGGGCTCATACACGTCCTCCAGAGTCACGGCCTCCTCGTTGATGGTAGCGGCCAGGGTCTCCAGGCCCACAGGCCCGCCGGAATAGTGCTCAATGATACTGGTGAGCATCCGACGGTCAATGGCGTCCAGTCCCAGATAATCCACCTCCAGCGCGGAGAGCGCCTGGTCGGCCACGCCCCGGGTGATCACGCCGCCGGCCTTTACCTGGGCGAAGTCCCGCACCCGCCGGAGCATCCGGTTGGCGATCCGCGGAGTGCCCCGGCTGCGCCGGGCGATCTCCATGGCGCCCTCCTCTTCGATGGGCACGTTCAGGATGCCCGCCGACCGCTTGACGATGAGCGAAAGCTCCTCTGGGGTGTACAGCTCCAGCCGCAGCGTAACGCCAAAACGGTCCCGCAGGGGCGCGGAGAGCTGTCCGGCACGGGTGGTAGCTCCAATCAGCGTGAAATGCGGCAGGTCCAGCCGGATGGAGTTGGCGGAGGGGCCCTTGCCGATGATGATGTCGATGGCGTAGTCCTCCATGGCCGGGTAGAGGATCTCCTCCACCGAGCGGTTGAGCCGGTGGATCTCATCTACGAAAAGGATATCGTTCTCATTCAGGTTGGTCAGCAGGGCGGCCAGGTCGCCGGGCTTTTCGATGGCGGGGCCGGAGGTAATGCGGATATTGACCCCCATCTCGTTGGCAATGATCCCGCTGAGCGTGGTCTTGCCCAGGCCCGGGGGGCCATGGAGCAGCACGTGGTCCAGCGGCTCGGAACGCATTTTTGCGGCCTGGATGAAAACAGACAGGTTCTCCTTGGCCTTTTGTTGTCCGATGTATTCGCTGAGCGCCTTGGGCCGCAGGGAGTATTCCCCTTCGTCCTCACGGGTCAGCGAGGTGGTGACCAGCGGCTCCTGGGTCTCAAAGCCGCCCTGCTCGGAAAAATCGATACTCAATGGGTCCACTCCTTTGAAACGGCTGGAGAACCTATTTGCGCCTCACCGTTTTGGATGTATTTCGATAGATGACTCCGGTCACGACCGTAAGGAAGAAGAGCGCCAGCCCGACCCACAGAAGTATCATCGCATCGAATACCGCGCTCAGCGCGATGACCGCCCAGCAGGCAGCCAGGGCCAGCATAAGCCGGCCCATGCAGCGGCACAGGGCACTCTCGTCATAGTTTGCCTTTTCTTCGGGACTGGCGGTGTTGTACCCTGCGATCAGGAACGCGCCCTTTCCGCGGAAAAAAACGGCGGCCAGAGTCAGAAACAGCAGGATGAAGATTCCGTGGACGATTAACAGCATGGCGCCCTCCCCTACTTTACCATCTTTTTCAAGGCGTGCTTGACGATCTCCTCCAGCTTGAGCTGCTCCATGTCCAAGCCCTTGAGGGCGGCGGCGATTTCGTTCTGACTGTAGCCCAGCACGGCCAGCGCGGCGGCGGCCTCACTGGATTTGTTCTCCGGAATGACGGTCACGCCGGTGCCGCCGTAAGTCTCCCCGGATGCCGCAAGCTGTCCCTTGGCCAGCTTGTCTTTCAGCTCCAGAATAATGCGCTGGGCAATCTTTTTCCCGATGCCCTGGGCCACCGTGAGCGACTTCTCATCCCCGGTGATGATGCTCATGGCCAGTCCCTCCGGCGTGGTGGCCGAGAGGATGGACAGCGCCGCCTTGGGCCCCACGCCGGATACCCCGATGAGCATTCGAAAGCAGTTGAGTTCATTTTCTGAATAAAAACCGTACAGCTCCATGGCGTCCTCACGCACGTTCAGGTGGGTATAGAGCGTGGCGGGCGCTCCCTTTTCCAGGCGGGAGAGCGTAGTATTGGTGGTCCGGCAGGCATAGCCGACCCCCCCGCAGTCGATCACGGCCAGAAAGGGAGCCACGTGGGCCACGGTGCCTTTGACATAGTAAAACATCGTATCGTCTCCTCAGAACCGGTATTCGCAAGGATTGCGCACCGTCCGGGCGGGCCGGCTTCCGCCGTGCCGCGTTGCTTCTCCCTGCCATACACAAACGTATGGCTTGCGTCAGATCGCCTTGTACGGCAAACACTCGCCCGGACCATGCCCCGCCCCGGCAAGTACGGGTCCTAATCCTTTCGCACCGCGTACCGGCCGCTGCCCGGCCGGGCGGCATCCGGGCTTTGAAGGCGGGAGGTGTACGACCGGGCGTGGCACAGGGCAATGGCCAGCGCATCGGCGGCGTCATCCGGCCTGGGCACGGTCCTCAGGCTCAGCAGGCGCTTCGTCATATCCATTATCTGGCGTTTTTCCGCCTTGCCATAGCCCGCCACCGCCAGCTTGACCTGAGAGGGAGCGTACTCAAAGATAGGCACGCCGAAGCGCTCCGCCTCGGTCAGGATCACACCGCGGGCCTGCGCCACCCCGATACCGGTGGTAATATTGTTGTTGAAAAACAACTCCTCCACCGCCATGGCATCAGGCTGGAACAGCTCGAACAGCCGGTCCATATCATTGGCGATCTGCAAAAGCCGTTTGGGCAGCGGTTCCCCCGCCGGAGTGTTGATGGCCCCGCACTGGACCAGCCGCTGCCGTCCCCGTTCGGCCTCTATTACCCCAAAGCCCACGATGGCGAAGCCCGGGTCGATGCCCAAAATCATCATAGGGGACCTCACCTTCCTCAATCCATACGCAGAATATTGTATCACAGCAGAAAACCCTGCGCAATAAGCAAATGGGTGCAAAGAGGGCCGCGGCGTTTTCCGCGGCCCTCTTTGTTCAAAAGAAGAATCTGCCGTTGAGAAGTCCGGCACAATCATTCTATGCCCGTGGATGTGCTTTATTATAGACATCCTTCAGCTTTTGGTTTACCAGCTGGGCGTAAATTTGAGTGGAGGAAATGTCTGCGTGCCCCAGCATCTCCTGGATCGAACGCAGATCGGCGCCGTTTTCCAGCAGGTGAGCGGCAAAGGAGTGGCGCAGCGTATGGGGCGTGATGTCCTTCTGGATCCCAGCCTTCTCCTGATAGTGCTTGATGATCTTCCAAAAGCCCTGGCGGCTCATGCGCTCTCCGCTCATATTCACGAACAAGGCGCTGGTGTCGGGTCGCTCCACCATCTGGGGCCGCACATGCTCCACATAATCACCCAGCGCCCGTACCGCCGTCTGGTACAATGGAATGATGCGTTCCTTCCCACGGCCGGGGCATCGGATGAAGCCGGCAGAGAGATTCAGGTGTGCCAGATCCAGACTGATGAGTTCGGAAACGCGGATCCCGGTGGCGTAAAGCAGCTCCAGCATGGCCTTGTCCCGGCAGCCCTTGGCGTCGGCCGGATCAGGCTGTTCCAGAAAAAGCTCGACTTCTTTTGAAGTGAGGATCTGGGGCAGTTTGCGTTCCACCTTGGCGGGCGCGATTCCTCTGGCAGGGTTCAGCGCCACATGGCCCGCTCCCAACATATAAGTATAAAAGGATTTCAAGGAGGCCAGGGACCGTGTGACGGTGGCCACCGATTTCCCTTTGGACGACAAGTGCTTGGTGTAGCTCTCCACATCCGGCTGGGCAGCCTGTTCCGGAGAAAGCCCCTCCCCTTCCAGCCAGCGGACAAACTGGTTCACATCCCGCAGGTAGGAACTGAGCGTGTTGGAGGATGCCTTTTTTTCTGTGACCAGATACGCTTCATAACCCTCCAGATACTCCATTGTCACCAACACCCTCTTACTTCCTGTTTTGCTCAGGCGGCAGCCAGCAGACCCGCCATCCCGGAAATCAGGGCAGGTACGACCAGCTGCTCCAGCAGCACACACACACACAGCGCCGCGGCACACCCGCCGCAGCGCAGAAAATAGGCCTTTCCGTAGGGAGACGGACGTTTCCCCTCCCCCAAAAAGCGGCTGGCCAAGACCCGCGCAGCCAGCAAACTCTGCACGCCCAGAACAAAAAGCGCCGGGATCGCCACGGCGCCGGTGATCCCAAAGACCAGAAACGCCAGCAGGCAGCCGGTGCTGCCAAACAGGCGCACAAAGGAGGCGATGGAAAAGGCGAGCAGAAAACCGCGCGCCGCGAAGAGGATCGGCAGGCCCAGCAGTCCCAAGGCGGTGAAGCCAAGCAGCAGCGCCAGCAGAGGCCACCGGATCGTACTCCATACCAGAGACAATACGGCCGGCGCGTCCACCGCGCCGGCACGCGCAGCGCTTAAAAAGCTTTGAAGATAGGCGCTCAAGCTCTCGCCGCCGCCGCCGTCCACGCAAGAGGCGAGGATGCAGCCTGCCAGGCCGCCTGCCAGAAAAAAAGCCCCTACTATGGCCAGTGCGGGGAAAAAACCGCCATCCGGCACATCCCAAACGCCTGCGACCGCCCTGCGCATCCAGCCTCACCTCCGTGAGAGCATATGCGCGCGCCGGGACAAGTAGAAGCGGCAAAAGTGGAAGCGGTATATACAAATATAGACCACTCGATCGGCTTGTGCAAGAAATCTTTGCAAAAAATCGCATTTTTGTATATTATGCCAATGTATTATGTAAATTAAATTATGTAAACCTCGTGATCAAAAGAGTACGGCGCCGCAGCGTGCGGCGCCGTACAGGCTCTATATGTGGTATTGTCCGTAGGCTTTTGCGCAAGATATTCGTTTTTGCGGGCCAATCCTGCCGATTACAGTCTGTATAATTACAATTTGTATACCCTACGCTCCCATACCGGCGGCGATGGCCTTCAGCGCGATGGCGCATTCCAGCCGCTTGCGCTCCAATTCACATCCGACACGGTGGGGGCGTTTTATGTCACCGTTGACAAGCAGATTGGATGCGCTGCAGCCGCCGGAGCAGTAAAACCGGGCCCAGCAGCTCCGGCACTCCTCTCTGGTATAGATGTTCAGGGCGGCAAATGTTCCGGACAACGCCTGATCAAAGCTTCCATCGTACAGACTGCCCAGCTTGTATTCCTCGTTGCCCACAAACTGGTGGCAGGGGTAGATATCCCCCTCCGGCGTGATGGCCACATATTCGCAACCTGCGCCGCAGCCCCGCAGGCGTTTGATCACGCAGGGGCCCTGGGCCAGATCTACGTTGAAATGGAAAAAGTTCGTCTCCGGATGATCCCGCAGGTATTCGGCCAGGCGTTCATACTCTGCCTTCAGCGCAGGCAGGTCGGCCTCCTGGAGAGCATAGGGATCCGTCTCCTTCCCCACCACCGGCTCCACGGAGATGTTTTTGCCGATTGCGGCCAGGGCCTTCACATCCTCTGCAAAGTCCTGGTGGAAGCGGGTAAACGTACCGCGGAGATAATAGTCCTTGGTTCCACGGCCTTCGATCAGCTTTCGAAACTTCGGTACGATCACGTCGTAGCTGCCTTTGCCGTTGATTGTGGGACGCAGATCGTCGTTGACCGCTTTGCGTCCGTCCAGAGACAGCACCGCATTGGACATTTCACGGTTGATGTATTCGATGGTTTCGTCGTCAAGCAGTACGCCGTTGGTGGTAATGGTAAAGCGGAAACACTTTCCGTGTGCTTCCTCGATGGAGCGGGCATATTCCACCGTCCGCTTCACCGTATCCATGGCCATCAGCGGTTCGCCGCCGAAGAAGTCCACTTCGATGTTCCGGCGATGGCCGGATTTGGCGATGACAAAGTCGATGGCCCGCTTGGCGGTCTCGGCGTCCATGGTCAGGCGATGGCCGGTGCCGAAGTCTCCGGTAGAGGCAAAGCAGTATTTGCACCGGAGATTGCAGTCGTGGGAGACGTGGAGGCACAGCGCCTTCACCAGTGCCTGCTGCTGCATGGAGGCCGCCTTCTCCCGGTCGATGTAGTCGTCCTCCTCGAAGAGCAGCCCCTCCGCAGTCAGGCTGCGCAGTTCCTGCCACGCCTCCTCCAGCGCGGCGGGGGCATACCGGGACAACGTCTGGCAGACCTCCTCCGGACAGTGTTCCGCTATGGGGGGCTTCACCTGCTCCAGCAGGTGATACGTCAGCTCGTCCAGCACATGGACGGCGCCGCTGTTGACATCCACGGCGACATTGACGCCGAGGGCTTGAAAGGTATGTACCATAAATTTGATCCTCACTTGGCGCATTCCATGGAAAAAGGGTGGGAAACCCCACCCTCTCCAATCAGCGGTTCTTACTTATTCTCGCACTTCTGGTTTGCCACGGTGCAAGAGGTCTTACAGGCGGACTGGCAGGAGGTCTGGCACTCGCCGCAGCCGCCGTGGGCGGCGCTGTTTTTCAGAGTCGCGCCGTTGAGCGTCTTCACATGCTTCATTCTGGTTTCCCTCCCATAACAAATGGTTTAGGAGGATTATAGCATAGCCGCGGCCCGATTTCAATTATTTTCTGCGCTTTTTCTTTCCACCGCTCCGCTTTCCGCCGCCCAGCAGCCCAGCGGCCGCGCCGCCGCACAGACCGCCGCACAGCAGTCCGATCCCGCCCTGCTCCACCGACATGGTCTCAAAGAACAGCACGCCAACCGTAAGCAACAGCAGAAAAAGCACCGCTCCGGTACACAGCCCTACGATCAGCGTACGCCTGCCGCAGCGGCGAACCGCCAGCATTCCGCCTGCGAACGCCCCCACCACACAGCCGACGATACTCAGCTGATAAGTAAGACCGTCCGCCAAAAGCCCCCGTGAGATGAGCACCGAGGCAGCCAGCAGGAACAAAAGGCATACCGCCAGCGCCGCGGCCCCACCCAAAACGATCCCGACCCCGTAGCGCAGCAGCTTCGCGGCCTGATCCTCCTCTGTTTTCCGCATAAAAACACCCTCCCTTGCCACGTTCCTACTGGAACATATGCCGGGAGGGCGTTTCGTATTACTTCTTGTCCTTGGAATCCTTGGTCTCGCCCGCGCCGTTTTCCGTGGCCTGGGTGCCCTTGGTGGAAATCGCCCACTTGGTGAATTCCATGCGCACGCGGTCGGCGCCGGTCTCAATGACGATGGTGTCCTCCTTGACTGCGCAGATGGTGCCGACGATTCCCCCGATGGTGGTGATCTCATCCCCCACCGCCAGTTCGGAGCGCATCTTGGCAGCCGCTTTCTTCTTTTTGTTCTCGGGCCGGATCAGCAGGAAATAAAAGACTGCGATCAGCAGGACAAAGGGCAGGATCATACTCAGCATGCTTCCGGTGCCGCCCTCCTGCGTCAGCATCGCACTCGTTACCTGTGTCAGCAAAACAATCCCCTCCGATAAATACTTGGATGAACCTCTTCATCACGTAAAAGCTATTATAAAACGAAATGCAGGATTTGACAAGCCTTTTTCGCAGGATTCACAGATTCTTCACAGGCGTCCGGCCAATTTGGGGGAATATTCCGCCCGGAAGTCCGCAAAACAGCCCTCATCCAGGGCCTGCCGGATCCGTCCGGCCAGGGCGTTGTAAAAATACAGGTTATGCAGTACCGCAAGGCGCATGGCAAGCATCTCCCCTGCCGCGAAGAGGTGGCGCAGATAGGCGCGCGAAAAGGAGCGGCACACTGGGCAGGCGCAGTCCGGGTCGATGGGCCGCTCGTCCAGCTTGTATTTTTCATTCTTGATGTTCATGGCGCCCGACCAGGTAAAAAGCTTGGCGTGTCGGGCGTTGCGGGCAGGCATGACACAGTCGAAGAAGTCCACGCCCCGCGCCACGCCCTCAATGATGTTGGAAGGGGTGCCCACGCCCATAAGATAGCGCGGCTTGTCCACGGGCATATAGGGCTCTATCACGTCGATGATATCGTACATGACCTGTGCCGGCTCTCCCACCGCCAGACCGCCGATGGCGTAGCCCTCACAGTCGATCTTTGCGGTTTGCTGCATGTGCCAGATGCGCAAGTCCGGAAAGGTCGCCCCCTGATTGATGCCGAAGAGCATCTGTCCCGGATTCACCGTCTCCGGAAGGGCGTTGAGCCGGTCATGCTCTGCTTTGCACCGCTCCAGCCACCGCAGCGTGCGTTCACAGGAGGCCTTGGCATATTCATAGGTGGCCGGATTTTCCACGCATTCGTCAAAAGCCATGGCAATGTCGCTGCCGAGGTTGGACTGGATCCGCATGGACTCCTCCGGCCCCATAAAGATCCGCCGCCCGTCGATATGCGAGGCAAAGGTGACGCCCTCCTCCCGGATCTTCCGCAGTCCAGCCAGAGAAAAGACCTGGAAGCCTCCGGAATCGGTGAGGATCGGGCCGTCCCAGTCCATGAACCGGTGCAGCCCGCCCAGCGCGCGCACCACGTCGTCTCCGGGGCGCAGGTGCAGGTGATAGGTATTGGACAGCTCCACCTGGCAGCCGATCTCCCGCAGATCGTGGGCGGAGAGAGCTCCCTTAATCGCGCCTTGGGTTCCCACATTCATGAACACCGGGGTCTGTACCGTGCCATGGGCACAGGTAAATTCGCCGCGCCGGGCACGGCCTTCGGTCTGGATGAGTTTAAACACGCAAACGCTCCTTTATTTCAGGCTTTGATGAAAGGCACGCAGCTCGGTCCTGCAGGTATCGGGCAGCTCCTTCTTGCGTACGCCCCGGATCGCCCCTTCCAGGGCCGGCAGCTGGTGCAGGCAGGCGTTGGGGTCCGCCTGGGCGCGAATCTGTATCAGGGCTGCCCGGCTGCCCATGCTCCGCAGCGGTTCCGGGGTATCTACGCCGATTTTGTGAAGACGTTCCGCCAACACCGGGCCGAGATTGGGCAAGCAGGCCAATGATCCCATTCCAATTCGCCTGCCTTGAGCGGACCGTCAGGAAAAAGCGGCCAGGCCCTGATTGGTCAGCCGCAGCAAAAGTCCCGCCATTTCACCCGGCGACTTGCGCATGCCGCTTTTCAGCCAATTCTGCAGGATGCCGATGCTGCCGGTGATGACATAACGGTACAAATATTCCACGGTCTCCGGGTCGGTGGAGCGGGACGCCTGCCATTGCTGGGCATACTGCTCCTGAAACAGAGCCGTGACCCGCTTTTGAAAGCTGAAATCGCCCTTCTCGCTCAGCAGCAGGCTGCAGAAGTCGCGGTTATCCGCGATATACTGAAAAATCTGCTCCACGACTTGAAAGGCCTCGCCGATATCGGCGCGAAAATCGAAGGCGGACAGCCGCTCCCGGATCTCGGAGATGATCTCGTCCTCGATCTGCTGCAGCAGATCGTATTGATCCCGGTAATGGGCATAAAAGGTACAGCGGTTGATGTCCGCCCGCTCACAGAGCTCTTTGATGGTAATCTTTGCAAGCGGCTTTTGCTCCATCCACTCGATCAGGCTCTTTTTCAGGACCATCTGTGTATACCGCGTGCGCCGGTCGCTCCGGTCTGCGTGCATACCGTCTCCTCCTTCCTCCGCATCTCCCCCAATGTGCCGCACGGCGTCAGTCCGGCTGATCGTCCCTTGGGATAAGGTCTGTGATGAACATCGCATCCCCGAAGGAGAAAAAGCGATAGCGCTGTTCCACCGCTTCCTGGTATGCCGCCAGCACCTGCTCCCGTCCCGCCAGTGCGGAGACCAGCATGATGAGGGTGGACTCCGGCAGATGGAAGTTGGTAATCAGACCGTCCAACGCCTTAAAGCGATACCCCGGGTAGATGAAAATATTGGTCCACCCGGCGCTCTCCCGAAGCGTGCCGTCCTCCGAAGCCCAGCTCTCAATGGTGCGGCAGGAAGTGGTGCCCACACAGATGACCCGTCCGCCGGTCTGCTTCGTGCGGTTGATGGTCTCGGCCGTCTCAGCCGGAATCATGCAGTACTCCGCGTGCATCTCATGGTCGGTGATCTCGTCTTCTTTCACCGGACGGAAGGTCCCCAGGCCCACATGAAGTGTAACGTAGCATACCTTTACGCCCATTTCGCGCACCTGTTCCAGCAGCGCACGGGTAAAGTGCAGTCCCGCCGTCGGCGCGGCGGCGGAACCCACCGCCCGGGAGTAGACCGTCTGATAGCGCTCCGGGTCCTCCAGCTCCTGCTTGATATAGGGCGGCAGGGGCATCTTGCCCAGCTGCTCCAGCTTTTCCAAAAAAATACCCTCATAGTCAAAGCGCACCAGGCGGTTGCCGCCCTCGCAGACTTCCAGCACCTCAGCGGTGAGGGCGCCGTCTCCGAAGGAAATGCGCGCGCCGGGCTTGAGCCTGCGTCCCGGCCGGACCAGGCACTCCCACACCTTGTCGCCCCGGTCGATGAGCAGCAGCACCTCCGCTGCGCCGCCGCCGGGCACGCGGTGGCCGACAAGCCGTGCGGGCAGGACCCGGGAGTCGTTGAGCACCAAGCAGTCGCCCGGGCGCAAGAGGGCGGGCAAATCGTAAAAATGCATATGCCGCCGCGCCCCCGTGTTCTTATCCAGCACCAGGAGCCGGGAGGCATCCCGGCGCTCCAGCGGAGTTTGTGCAATCAGTTCCTCCGGCAGGTAAAAATCAAAATCAGCGGTCTTTATGGCTGGCGCACCTCGATTCCGGTATAGTAGAATTGCAGGATATCCCAATAAGTATAGCCCTGCTGTGCCATAGAATACGCGCCCCATTGGCTCATACCCACGTGATGGCCCCAGCCGGTTCCGGCGATGGTAAAGGTATCGCCCCCCGAAGCGGCGGATGGGGCCAACTGCTTCACCGCGGCGTCGCCGCCGATGACATAGGGTTGGCCGGAGGGCAGCTGGGATACCGTTCCGCTTCCGTCCACCGCGTATACGCCGCTCACAGAGGGCAGCGTCCCCTCCCCGTTCACCGCGTAACCTCCGCTTCCGCCCGAAATGCTGTAGCGCTGGGAACGCAGTCCCAGAAATGTCCGGCAGTCTTCCTTCGTCTTCGTGAAGCTTTTTCCCGCCGAATCTGTAAAGGTAATTGCCAGTACATTCCCCGTGGGCGACGTTTTTGTGACCTGAACGTCCACGATGCCGGAATTGGCGTAACCCTTGCCGTTGAGCAGATCAGTCAGCTCCTGGCGGGTATAGGTCACACTCCAGCTGTAGCGTTCAATTTTATCGGATACAGCGGCCTCATAGGGATCCGTCTTCCCTTTCAAATAGGGCGTGTCCTCATACCAGATGTTCCCCGCGTCTTCCGTAGCTCCGCCATCGCAGGAAAAATAGACCGGCTCGGTCAAGCCGCCGTTATACCAGATATATTGGCCATAAGTGGCCTCCACCGCCTGGCGGCTGGCGTCGCTCATGCCGGCGATCCCCCTGTAAGCCTGGCAGTGGACCGTGTTGCAGATATCGAAGCCGTCGGAGCTGTGCCGCTGATCCAGCAGCTTGGCATAGCCGTAAGTCCGGGCGCATACCGCCTGGGCCTTCAGGGCCTCCAAGGGCCAGGAGGCGCTCATCTCGGACAAAATGACCCCCTGCACATAATCCTCCATGGGAAGTACGTTGCTCACCGTCAGATTGCCGCCGCTGCGCCGGTACTGGAACGCGCCGTAATAGGTATTTCCCCGGAAAATAGTCCGGGTCTTGACCGTATCATCCAAACCGGGCTGGACCGCCAGGGCCCATCCGTCGGTGCTGTCGAACTGGAACAGGATCGTTCCGGTCCCCGTCTCCACCACCGAAACGCCCGTGCCCGACGGGGCCGTCACCGACGCTCCGGGCACCGCGGCCTGTGCGTTCTGTGCCGAGGCGCTGTCCAGATAGGAGCCGAGCCTGACGTAATAGGCTCCGTCGATCCATGCCGGAAAGGCGCCGGCATACCGGCAGGCCGCCGCAGACGCCGCCTGGAAGTCGGCATAGCGCTCCGGAAGCTGGAGATGATAGCCCCCCACGGCAATGCCGGAAGAAATGGAGTCGTAATATCCAGCCCAGCCGCCCACAGTGCCGTAATACACGGTCTGATCCTTTACCATGGAGATCGCAGTTTTCGCCGTGCTGCCCAGCGGAACAAAGCGCAGGCTGCCGTCAAAATAGCCGAAGCGGTACCCGGAACCCACTTCGTTGAGCAGATTTGCCCCTGGCAGGGCGCTGCCGCCGTAAAAGAGCCCCACCCGGATGGTCGGATTCACCTGTACCGAGGCCGCCTGGGCAGGCGCTGCACCCATCCATTGGGAAACCATCAGGAGGGCGGCTGCAAGTTGTATAAATTTCAAACATTTCCCTTGCTTCATTTGTCAATTCTCACATCCCGGTTTTGTTGACACGATTCTTCGAATTGTGGTACAATTTTTAAAATTTCAATTCCATAGGCGTTATTAGCATAACAGAGGTCGCGGCTGTTCAACAGTAGCGCGGGGAGGGCTCCGGTGGCCCCTGGAACCGCTGCGAAAGGGGACGCCGCCGAAGGAGCCCGGTCCACGGAAGCCCCGCTCCTGGTCGCCCGGCGAAGAGCCGTCCGACTGTCGCCGCGCGCCGCGGTGGAGCGCTGTCTGCTTTTGGGGTATCTTGTCAAAGGCAAATCGTCTTTGACATTATAGTACAAAATCAGCAGTTCTGTAAACTGCTGATTTATTTTTTGCTTCGATCCGGTTTTGCCGGTCTCAAACGAGCCGGCAATGGAATAGGATACATCATGAACGATGGAGGTCATTGATTATGGAAAAGTACAAGGTCGGCGTCATTGGCGGTACCGGTATGGTCGGTCAGCGGTTTGTGACCCTTTTGGAAAACCACCCCTGGTTCCAGCTCGCCGTTATCGCGGCCAGCGGCCGTTCGGCCGGCAAGACCTATGAGGAAGCCATCGGTACCCGCTGGGCCATGGATACCCCCATGCCTGAGGAGGCGAAAAACCTCGTCGTCATGAATGCCGCCGAGGATGTGGAACGGATCGCCGCCCAAGTGGATTTCGTCTTCTCCGCCGTGGACATGAAGAAAGAGGAGATTCAGGCGCTGGAGGAAGCGTATGCCCGCCATGAGTGCCCCGTGGTCTCCAATAATTCCGCCCACCGCTGGACCAGCAACGTGCCCATGGTGGTGCCGGAGATCAATCCGGAACACATTCAGGTCATAGAGGCCCAACGAAAGCGACTGGGGGTGGAGCGCGGGTTCATTGCCGTCAAGTCCAACTGCTCCCTCCAGAGCTATGTCCCCGCACTGCACCCCCTGCGCGGCTTTGGTCTGGAAAAGGTGCTCGTCTGCACCTACCAGGCCATCTCCGGTGCGGGCAAGACCTTCCAGACCTGGCCGGAAATGGTGGATAATGTCATCCCCTACATCGGCGGCGAAGAGGAGAAGAGCGAGCGTGAACCGCTGAAGCTCTGGGGCAAGGTGGAAAACGGCGTGATCGTCAACGCCGCGTCGCCCGCCATCACCGCGCAGTGCCTGCGCGTCCCCGTCTCCAACGGCCATATGGCCGCTGTTTTCGCCACCTTCCAAAACACCCCTTCCCCGGAGGAGATCAAAGACAGTTGGGCAAATTTCAAGGGCCGCGCCCAGGAGCTGGCCCTGCCCACCGCGCCCAAACAGTTCCTGCATTATTTTGAGGAGCCAGACCGCCCCCAGACCCGTCTCGACCGCGCGCTGGAGGGGGGCATGGCCGTATCCGTGGGCCGTCTGCGGCCCGACACCCAGTACGATTATAAGTTTGTCTGTCTTTCCCACAATACCCTGCGCGGCGCAGCGGGCGGAGCCGTCCTGCTGGCCGAACTGCTGTGCGCGGAGGGGTACATTCTAAGGAGGTAACCCCCTATCATGAGAGAACCTGTTTTTACCGGAGCCTGCTCCGCCATTGTGACCCCATTTGACCAGAGCGGCGCTGTCAATTACGATCGGTTCGGCAGACTGATCGACGAGCAGATCGCACGCGGCCTGGACGCTATCTGCGTCTGCGGCACCACCGGCGAGTGCGCCACCCTTTCCATTCGGGAGCATATTGCCGCCGTGGAATACTGTGTCAAGCGGGTCAATCATCGGGTCAAGGTCATCGCCGGCGCGGGAAGCAACGATACATCCGCTGCCGTTTACCTGTCCCAGCACGCTCAGGACTCCGGGGCCGACGCTCTGCTGCATGTGACTCCCTATTACAACAAGGCGTCTCAAACTGGTCTCATCAAGCATTATGAATACATAGCCGACCGGGTGGAGCTGCCCATCATCCTCTATAACGTCCCCTCCCGGACCGGCGTTTCCTTCACGGCGGAGACCTATCAGGTTCTCTCCCAGCATCCCAAGATCAACGGCGTCAAGGAAGCCAGCGGAAACTTTTCCCTGCTGGCGCACACCCGCTCAATCTGCGGCGACGATTTTTACGTCTGGTCCGGCAACGACGATCAGGTGGTGCCCATGATGAGTCTGGGCGCCAAGGGCGTCATTTCCGTGGTGGCAAATATCGCGCCGGAGATCATGATCCAAATGACCCACCTCTGCCTGGAAGGCAGATTCGGGGAAGCCAGCGCGCTTCAGCTGCGGTATATGGATTTTATCGACGCGCTCTTCCTCGAAGTCAACCCCATCCCCATCAAGGCCGCTATGAATTTGGCCGGCTATGATGTGGGCTCTTTGCGGCTGCCCCTGTGCGATATGTCCAACGGGCATCTGGAAACGCTGCGCCAGACCATGATAAGCGCCGGGATCCTTTCTTGACGCGGGAGGGATGTGGAACATGGTAAGGCTGATCATTTCCGGCTGTAACGGCCGGATGGGCCGGGCGGTGGAGGCGATCTGCACCGCCGAACCGGATGTTGAGATCGTCGCAGGCTTTGACCTTCTTGGGGCGGGAGAGCGGGAGTTTCCGGTCTTCGCCTCCCCGGCCGACTTCCGGGGCGAGGCCGATGTGGTCGTGGATTTTTCCTCACCGGCGGCGCTGAACGCGCTGCTGCACTTTGCAAGGAGCCGCCGGATACCTCTGGTACTGTGCACCACCGGATATCTTCCGGAGCAGCTGTCCGCGATTGACGCGGCCGCACGGCAGATCCCCATTTTCCGTTCCGCCAACATGTCGTTTGGAGTAAACGTGCTTTTGGACCTGGTGCGCAGGGCGGCGGCGGTGTTGGGCGAGCGCTATGACGTGGAGATCGTGGAGCGCCATCACAACAAAAAATTGGATGCGCCCAGCGGTACGGCTCTGATGCTGGCGGAAGCGGCGGCGGATGGGCTTTCCGATACGCCGGAGTACGTCTATGAGCGCCAGAGCATCCGCAGGGCCCGTCAGGCCCACGAGATCGGGATCTCCTCCGTACGGGGCGGCGGTATTGTGGGGGATCACGAGGTCCTTTTTGCCGGGCGGGACGAGGTCATCGAATTGCGTCACTCCGCGCTGAGCCGCGAGGTCTTTGCCTCCGGCGCGGTGAAGGCGGCGCGTTTCCTGGCCGGCATAGACGCCCCCGGTCTCTATTCCATGGCAGACCTGGTCGGACAATTCAAATGACCTGAAGCGGGGCCCGGGATTCTCCGGGTCCCGCTTTTTCAGGGCGCAAAAACGACCGCTTAGCCGCTTGAAAACGCCGTTTGGGCAAAAGCACTTGCCAATCGCCTGCAGACTGGATACACTGGAAACACGAAGGAGGAGGGCGCCAATGAAGCTGAGTATCCGCGAAGACCCGGAAGTTCCGGAGACCACCATTGCAATCCCCTGCTTCCTGGCGGTGTTTTGGTCATAACGCTGTGCTTTGAGCTCTATTACCACATTGCCGGACGAAAGTACGACGGTTTGTTGGGCCAATACAAAAAGCGGCAGGCTGAAAAAGATAACGGCAGCGCCCGCTCCGTTTTTCAAAAAAGCCCTGCAGGGCTCGCGCCCGAAGGCGCGTACTCTGAGGGGCTTTTTTGTGTTGGTCCCGTCCAGGCTGTCCCATCATATAATATATTCGTTGCCCGGTCGGCCTGATACCATGAGGTCCGCAATGGTGATGCCGTCGAAAAACGTACGGATCATGGCATCCAGCTTTCGCCACATGGGCAGCGTGCGGCAGTCCGCCATGCGGGGGCACTGGTATGCGTCATCCTCCAGGCAGGCAACCGGAGCGAGACTTCCCTCGGTCAGGCGCAGGATGCTGCCAACGGTACAGCGCTCCGGCGGCTTGGCCAGACGGTAGCCTCCCCCCTTCCCACGCAGACCGGTCAGTATCTTTTCCCGTACCAGCGCTTTCAAAATGCTCTCCAGATACTTTTCAGAGATATCCTGCCGCTCCGCGATCACCTTTAAAGGAATATAGCCGTCCGCTTGATGTTCTGCCAGGTCGATCATGACCCGCAGCGCATAACGGCCTTTGGTCGAGATCATCATTGAGGACATCCTCACTTTCGTTGGTTTAACCAATTATACAATAGGTTTAATAGGTTTTCAATGGGCGGATAGAGAAAATGTGGCAGAAGGATTGACAAGGTCGATGACAAGGTATATTATCCATATAAACCTAGTATGAAAGTAGGTAGTAAATATGAGCAACCTCTATTCCCGTGCAGACCAACTGATTGGCAAGACCCCCCTGCTGGAGCTGACCCACATCGAACGGGACCTTGGCCTGGAGGCCCGTATCCTGGCCAAGCTGGAGTATTTTAACCCCGCAGGTTCCGTCAAGGACCGCATTGCCAAAGCCATGATCGACGATGCAGAGCAAAAGGGGCTTTTGAAGCCCGGTTCCGTCATCATCGAACCCACATCGGGCAATACCGGGATCGGCCTTGCCTCCGTAGCGGCGGCCCGGGGCTACCGCATCCTCATCGTCATGCCGGAGACCATGAGCATAGAGCGCCGCCAGCTGATGCGCGCCTATGGCGCCGAGCTGGTGTTGACCGAGGGCGCTCTGGGGATGAAGGGGGCGATCGCCAAGGCCGACGAACTGGCGCGGGAGATTCCAGACAGCTTTATTCCCGGTCAGTTTGTCAACCCGGCCAATCCCGCTGTGCATAAGGCTACCACCGGCCCGGAGCTCTGGGCGGATACGGATGGGACGATAGACCTCTTCGTATCCGGCGTCGGCACCGGCGGCACCATCACCGGCGTGGGCGAATACCTGAAAAGCCAGAACCCGGCGGTTCGGATCGTAGCGGTGGAGCCGGCGGCCTCCCCGGTGCTGAGTAAGGGTACCGCCGGAAGCCATAAGATCCAAGGAATTGGGGCCGGATTTGTCCCTGCGGTGCTGGATACCAACGTCTATGATGAGATCATCGCCGTGGAGAACGACGACGCCTTTGCCACCGGCCGTCAGATCGGCCGCGCGGAGGGGATTTTGGTGGGTATCTCCTCCGGCGCAGCCGTATGGGCGGCGATCCAGCTGGCCCGCCGTCCGGAGAACAAGGGTAAGACCATCGTCGCCCTATTGCCCGATACCGGCGACCGCTACCTTTCCACCCCCCTGTTTGCAGACTGACCCTGCCATAAAAATGAGAAACAGAAAGAGAGAGGCCGCTTTATGCGTAAGCAACCTTATCATTTTGAGACGCTCCAGCTTCACGTTGGCCAGGAGCAGCCCGATCCTGCCACTGATGCCCGGGCGGTGCCCATTTATCAGACCACCTCTTACGTGTTCAAAAACTCGGCTCACGCGGCAGCCCGTTTCGGGCTGGCGGACCTCGGCAACATCTACGGCCGGCTGACCAACTCGACGCAGGATGTACTGGAGAAGCGTCTGGCGGCGCTGGAAGGCGGCGTGGCCGCCCTGGCGCTGGCTTCCGGTGCGGCGGCCATCGCCTATACCATTCAGGCGCTTGCGCAGGCGGGAGAGCATATCGTGGCGCAGAAGACCATTTATGGCGGCAGCTACAACCTGCTGGCGCATACCCTGCCCCAGTACGGCATCTCCGCTACGTTCGTAGACGTCCACGACCTGGCGCAGGTGGAGCGCGCCATTCAGGCGAATACCAAAGCCATTTATCTGGAGACCCTCGGGAACCCCAACAGCGATATTCCGGATATCGACGCCCTTGCAGCCCTTGCCCACAAGCACGGCCTGCCCCTGGTCATCGACAATACCTTCGGCACGCCTTATCTGATCCGCCCCATTGAGCATGGCGCAGACCTGGTGGTCCACTCCGCCACCAAATTCATCGGCGGTCATGGCACTACGTTAGGCGGTATCATCGTGGATTCCGGAACGTTTGACTGGGCCGCCAACGGAAAATATGCCCCTATCGCCGCTCCCAATCCCAGCTACCATGGCGTTTCCTTCACGGATACCGCAGGTCCCGCCGCCTTTGTCACCTACATCCGCGCCATCCTGCTGCGCGACACCGGGGCCACCCTCTCCCCCTTCAACGCTTTCCTGCTGCTCCAGGGCGTGGAGACCCTCTCGCTGCGCTTGGACCGGCACGCAGAGAATACCAGGGCAGTGGTGGGCTATCTGTCCAAGCACCCCCTGGTGGAGCATGTCAACCACCCCTCGCTGCCCGACCATCCCGACCACGCGCTTTATGAGAAGTATTTCCCCCACGGCGGCGCTTCCATCTTTACGTTTGAGATCAAGGGCGGTCAGGCGGAAGCCCACAAATGGATCGACCATCTTGAGCTCTTTTCTCTGCTGGCCAATGTGGCGGATGTAAAGAGCCTGGTCATCCACCCGGCCACCACCACCCATTCCCAGCTCTCTCCTGCGGAGTTGCTGGATCAGGGCATCAAGCCCAATACCATCCGCCTGTCCGTCGGTACAGAGCACAAAGACGATATCATTGCTGACCTGGAGCAGGCCTTTGCGGCCCTTTCGTAATCAGGGATCTCCCCGAAAGATACCTGTATTTTTCAAGAAGCGTACCGAGCGGTTTCGGCACACCGGGCGGCAGCCCCTCCTACGCGGGAGGGGCTGCCGTTTTTGTACAAAGAACCCCCTCGGCTGTGCCGAGGGTAAGAGCTTATAGCAGAATAAAGACAAAAACTCCTTTTGATTTAAAATAGGTTTGCGGTCTGGCGACTGCAAACGAAAAATCAAAAGAGCGTATGCAACATGGATAGGCGCTGCTAGTATTTCAGAACTTTGCCCGCATAAGAAAATCCACCGGCGTAGCCGGTGGATTTTTATTACCCAATCGCTTTCAGAATCTTCGTGATCAGCTCGACCCGGCGGAATGGCGTCATCAGGTAGATGCCGTCGGTATAGGGCTGGATTTCCCGGGCAATCCGGGTGGAGATGCGCAGCGCCAGCTCCTCGGCCTCAGCCCGGTCCTTGCCCACGTATTGCGAGACGATCTCATCGCAAACATACATGCCTGAGATCTCATTGTTCAGAAAGCAGGCGTTGCGGTGGCTGACCACCGGGAAGATACCGCCCAGCAGCTTTCCTTTCAGCACGGCCCGGGCCTGTATAAGATGTTCCAGCGCCTCCCGCGACAGTACCGGCTGGGTCAGAAAACCGGCTACGCCGCATTCCTCCTTCTCTTGCGCCAGCCGAAGCTGCACCGAAAAATTCCGGGCGTTCAGATTCAGCGCGGCAAAGATCTGGAAGGGGGTGGAAAGGCTCTCTCCATTCAGGCCGCTGACATACCGGGCCAGCTTACGGGAGTTGAAGTTGAATACGCTTTTGACCTCATCCCGGTCGGTGGATGGGATCGGGTCTCCGGTAATCAGCAGAACGTTGTGGACCCCCTCCATGGACAGGCCCAGCAGCAGGGCCTTGGTGGCGTTCAGGTTCCGGTCCCGGCACGTCATGTGGGGAAGCGGCTCCACGCCCAGCTCCCGTTTCAGCTTACAGGCCAGAAGGCTGCTGTCTGCCCGGGGACGCCCCACGGGGCAATCGGCGATGGTCACCGCGTCCACTCCGGCCTCCCGCAGTGTGCGTACCCCCTCCAAAAACGGCGCGAGGTCATCGTCTGCCGGTGGATCCAGCTCCACGGCGACCACCCGTTTACCGGAGCGCAGCTTTTCCCAAAGAGGATTGACATCGCCCGCCTCCACCCGGAGGCGGGCCTTTTCGGCCGGGGCGGCGGGACAGCGTATGCTGGTCCCTTCCAGCGCCCGGGCGGCGCAGGCAATGTGTTCCGGCGTAGTGCCGCAGCAGCCGCCCACAATGGACGCCCCCGCGCCCACGATCTGGACCATCCGCCGGGAAAAGTAATCCGGCGTGCCCTTGTAAAGCGTCCGGCGGCCCACCACGGTGGGATATCCGGCGTTGGGCATCACGGAGAGAAGCGTATCCCCGCGCTCCAGCCCCTCGATGTACCGCAGCAAATGGAGCGGGCCGGAGATGCAGTTGAAGCCTGCCGCATCCACCTCCGTCAGGGCGGCCGTACGGCGGAACAGCTCCCGGCCCAGCGCGCCCTCCTGGGTGACTCCGTCGGCCCCAACGGCAAAGGATACCAGGAGAAACGCGTCCGGGCAGCGGCGTTTCAGATACCAGGCCAGTTCCGGTATTCCTTCGTCTGTCGGCAGCGTCTCTGCCAGAAAACAGGTCAGTCCCTGTTCCAGAAAGAGATCAAGTTGAAGGCAGTAGAGCTCCGCCGGGCTGTGTTCCTTGTCCTGGGGCGCCGGGCCCAGGTCGGCAAAAACGAAGGCGCCGAAGGGCTCTGCCGCCTCCCGGGCCAGCCGGGCTCCCTCCGCGATGATCTGACGGGCCAAAGCGTGCTTCCCCTGCGCCAGGTCCACGCCTACGGAAAACGTATTGGTCTTGATCGCCCGGCACCCAGCCTCCAGATACGCACGGTGGATGGCGGATACCTCCTCCGGGTGCTCCAGATTGGCCAGCTCGCACCGCTCCGCCGCCCGGCCGGGCCGGGCGGCAAAATAGGTGCCCATTGCTCCGTCGAACAGCAGGGGCTTACCCTGCTTCAAATACGCTTTGACTCCCATGTCATCCCAACACCTTCCTCGCGATCTCCACCGACGCCCGGGCGTCTCCCGCGTAGTAGTCCGCCCCCATCCGCCGGGCATGCTCCGGCGTAACGACCGCGCCGCCTACCCAGATGACCGGCGGCTCCGGCAGGCTGTGGAGCAGCCGGATGGTCTCCTCCATGGCGGGCAGCGTGGTGGTCATCAGCGCCGACAGTCCCACCAGACGGACCGCCCGGGCCTGTACCGTCTCCAGAATTGCTTCCGGCGGCACGTCTCTGCCCTGGTCAATGACTTCGTATCCATAGTTTTCTAACATCGTTTTCACGATGTTCTTGCCGATGTCATGGATATCCCCCTTGACCGTGGCCACCACCAGCCGGCCCTTTCGCACCGGCTCGCCGCCCCTGGCGGCAAGGGAGGCGCGCACGGCTTCAAAGACGGCCTGCGCCGCCTGGGCCGCGCTCAGCAGCTGGGGCAGAAACACCCTGCCCCGCTCATACCCCTCCCCCACCTTGTCCAGGGCCGGGATCAGCTGGCGCTCCACCAGGGACAGCTCGCTCTCCCTTCCCTGCTGCAGGGCCTGCCGGGCCAGCTGACCCGCCTCGGTGCGCAGCCCCCGCATCACGGCCTCCTCCAGCTCCAGCCCGGCGCCCGGCGCGGCAGCCGGGGCTGCTGAGACCGTACCGGCAAAGCGCTCCACATAGTCCCGGCACGCCCTGTCCTCGCCGGAGAGGACCCGAAAAGCCGCTACCGCATCCATCATTTCCCGTTGATTGGGGTTGAGGATGGGCAGCGTCAGGCCCATATTCAGCGCCTGGATCAGAAAGCTTTGGGTGATCACCGCACGGTTCGGCAGGCCAAAGGAGATATTGGACACGCCCAGAACGGTCGCAAGCCCCAGCTCCTCCCGTACCGCGCGCACCGCGCGCAGGGTCTCCGTCGCCTGGGATTGCTGGGCGGAGACCGTGAGGGTCAGGCAGTCGATCCAAAGATCTTCTCTCGGGATATCGTACGACAGCACCGCGTCCAGAATACGCCGGGCGATGTCCAGGCGCGCCCGGGCCGTCTGGGGAAGCCCGTGCTCATCCAGCGTGAGCCCCACCACGCTGGCGCCGTATTTTTTCACAATGGGCAGGATTCTGGCGAGCACCTCGGGGTCGCCGTTCACCGAGTTGACCGCCGCCTTGCCGTTGTAGACCCGAAGGCCGGCCTCCAGCGCGTCCGGATTGGAAGAATCCAGCTGAAGCGGCAGGGCCACGGCGCTCTGCAATTTTCGGACGACCCGGGGCAGCATATCGACTTCGTCCACGCCGGGGTAGCCGACATTCACGTCCAGGATATCGGCTCCGGCGTCCTCCTGCTGCACCGCCACATCCAGGATATAGTCCAGGTCCTCCTCCAGCAGGGCCTGCTGAAAGCGCTTTTTGCCGGTGGGATTGATGCGCTCTCCGATGACGCGTACTCCGTCCAGCCGGAGGGGCCGGGTGGGGGTGCAGACGAACGCCTTTCCCGCATAGCGCCGGGGAACGGGGTGCTTGTCCGCCAAGGCGGCGCGCAGCCGGCGGATATACTCCGGCGACGTGCCGCAGCAGCCTCCAAAAATGGTCACGCCGGCCTCCAGGCCGCGCAGCAGCGCCGCCGCAAACGCCTCGGGGGCCATGTGGTAATGTCCGTCCACCGGGTCGGGAAGCCCCGCATTGGGCTTGGCGATGACGGGCAGGCGGGTGTGCCGGCACAGCTGACGCAGCAGCGGCAGCAGCTGGTCCGGTCCCAGCGAGCAGTTCAGGCCGATGGCGTCGGCTCCGAGGCCCTCCAGCGTACGCGCCATCGAGGGGATGGTGCAGCCGGTGAAGGTCCGCCCTCCCTCGTCAAAGGACATCGTGACAAAGACCGGCAGATCGGTCTGCTCCTTCACGGCCAGCAGGGCGGCCTTGGCCTCATAGAGGTCGGTCATCGTCTCGATCGCGACCAGATCGGCCCCCGCCGCCGCGCCGCAGCGCGCCATTTCCCCAAACAGCGCATAGGCCTCCTCAAAACGGAGGCTTCCCATGGGTTCCAGCAGCTCTCCCAGCGGCCCCATGTCCAGGGCGACCCGGGCCGGCGTTCCAGCAACGGCCTGCTTGGCCAGGGTCACCCCCGCCGTGACGATCTCCTGTACGCTGTGACCGGTGTGAGCCAGCTTACGGCGGTTTGCCCCGAAGGTATTGGCGTAGACCACCTGGCTGCCCGCCAGGGCGTATTCCCGGCTGACCGAAGCGATCCATTCCGGCGCGCTCCGGTTGAGCAGCTCCGGCTGGCCGCCGGGGGGCAGCCCCTTCTGCTGGAGCACGGTGCCCATAGCGCCGTCCAGCAGAAGGATCCCGTTTTTCCAAAATTCAGCTTCCACAGTGGTTTCCTCCCTTGCGCAGCGTACAGCTCTCCCGCATGGAACAATAGGCGCACCCCCGGATGCGGGCGCGCTGGGGCGTGTCGGACAGGCCGATCACCGCCGTCACCGATTTGGCCGGGTTGAGCAGCAGGCTCTCCGTGACCGACAGTCCCAGCCGGCGCCCGGCGTCCAGCGCGGCGCAGACCTGCGGCTGCACCTGCAGCGGCAGGTCCCCATAGCCGGGGCTGAAGCGGTCCGTCCGATAGCGGCCGGGCAGACGCCGCTGCAGCTGCGCTTCCGCCGCGTCGCATCCGGACTCGACCCAGGCGCTGCCGCAGGCGTCCAGAAGGACCGCCCGCGCCATATCTCTGGCCTGCTCGGCGCGCAGCATGGCGTCAAATCCGCTGCCCAGGGTACAGGCCAGCAAAACGGCCTGGTCGCATTGCGCCAGAAGCGTCCCGGCCGTCCGCCCCGGCAAGACGATCCCCGTCCCGGACAGGGAAAGCCTTTCTCCTTCCCGCAGCAGCGGAAACACCCGGTAGACAAACCTGGGCGTGATCCGGGCCGTCAGCTGCGCCGCCACGTCCTCCGCCTGACCGCGCAGCCCGTCCGGTACAGGGCCCCGCACGCCCAAATAGCGCAGGGCTTCCTCCACGTTCAGCACTGCCGCGCGCCTCCCTTCCGTACGCTTTCGGTTGCAAAAAAGCCCGCCTTCGTTCGACGGAAGACGGGCCGATCTTCTGCTTTGCTGTTATTATAACCTGCGCAGCTGCGGTGTGTCAACCAAACCCATCGGCTCAATATGAAATAAAAATAGAAAAAATGGTTGCCCTGCGTTGGTACATTCGATCATTGACTGCGGTGTATACCTGTGCTATCATAAAACCTACAAAATCAATTGGTTTATTTTTGGAAGGAGTGACGACGCCAATGGAACCGGGTGCAGGCGTCCTCATCGCCATGAGCGGCGGGGTGGACAGCTCGGTTGCGGCTTACCTTCTGTTGGAGCAGGGCCGCCATTGCGCAGGGGCAACCATGCGTCTGTATCGCAATGAGGATATCGGCCTTCCGCGCTTCCATTCCTGCTGTGCCCAGCAGGATATAGAAGACGCAGCGGAAGTGGCGTTTCAATTGGATATCCCCCATAGGGTGCTGGATCTTACTGCAGAATTCCGGGAGCAGGTCATCCAGCGGTTTGTCCAAGGTTATGAGCGTGGCGACACCCCGAATCCCTGCATTGACTGCAACCGCTATCTGAAATTTGACCGGCTCCTGCATATCGCACGGCAGGAAGGTCTGGTCTATCTGGCGACCGGCCATTATGCCCGTATCGTTTATGACCGGTCGACCGGCCGGTATCTGCTCAAAAAAGCCGCGGATACGCATAAAGATCAAAGCTACGTGCTCTACAGAATGACGCAGGAACAGCTGGCCCATACACAGTTCCCCCTGGGCGAGCTGCAAAAGGAGCAGGTCCGGGCCCTTGCGGAGCGGCTTGGCTTCGTCAACGCCCGAAAGCATGACAGCCAGGATATCTGCTTTGTGCCGGACGGCGATTATGCGCATTTTTTGGAACAGTACACTGGAATACGGTATCCGGGCGGCGACCTTTTGGATCAGGCTGGTCGTACAGTAGGCCGCCATCATGGCGCGGTACGGTATACGCTGGGGCAGCGCCGGGGACTTGGGCTGGCCATGGGCGCGCCGGTCTATGTCTGCGGCAAATGCATGCGGTGCAATACCGTTACCGTCGGGCCCGAATCAGCCCTCTACGCGCGCGGACTCTTGGCGGAAGATATGAACTGGATTATCGACCCGCCGTCCGTGCCGTTCCGGGTCCAGGCAAAGATCCGATACCGTCAGGCGGAGCAATGGGCAACCGTTACCGCGGCATCTGAAACCTGGGCACGGCTGGAGTTTGATACGCCCCAGCGGGCCGTCACTCCGGGGCAGTCGGCGGTTCTGTACCGTGGCGACCTAGTACTGGGCGGCGGGACCATCCGGGAGGCGATTTCCCTGTGATCTACTTGGACTATGCGGCAAATACCCCGGTGGACCCGGCGGTGCTGGAGCGTTTCTGCCAGCTGGAGCATGAATGGATCGGAAATCCCAACGCCTCTCACGGTGCGGGCCGGGCCGCACGGGCAGAGCTGGCCCGCATTACCGATTCCATTGCCAGCCTGCTGGGGGTACATCCGTCTGAGATCCTGTATACCTCTGGCGCCAGCGAAGCCAACAATACGGCGGTCAAGGGACTTGTACAGGCCGCTGGAACGGCTGGCAGGCATGTGATTTCTACGCCGCTGGAGCACGCATCGATCAACGGTTGCCTGGAATTTCTCCGCACACAAGGCTACACGGTCGATTTGCTGAACCTTCGCAGCGACGGCACCGTTGATCTGGCTCATCTGGACGCCCTGCTCCGGGTCGACACCGTTTTAGTCAGCGTCTGCGCCGTGGACAGCGAGCTTGGTATTCAGCAGCCCATAGAAGCGATCGCGGCGCATCTTCAGAACTATCCGAACTGCCGTTTCCACGTGGATGCCACCCAAGCGGTGGGCCGGACGGACCTGTCCTTTTCCTGTGCGGACACAATGAGTTTTGCCCCCCACAAGTTTTATGGTCTGAATGGAAGCGGTATTCTCCTCAAACGCAGGCGGATACCACTGATGCCGCTGATCCACGGCGGTGGCAGCATGACGGCTTACCGCAGCGGCACGCCGGCTTTGGCACTGGCCGGTGCAGCGGAGACCGCGCTGCGCCTCGCCCTGGCCGGTCTGCAAGAACGTACCGGTCTCGTCCGCCGCTGGAATACGATCCTACGAAGCGCCCTTTCCGCTTATCCCAACGTACAGATTAACAGTCCGGAAACGGCGGTTCCTCACATTCTGAATCTCAGCATAGCGGGAGTCAAGGGCACGGCGTTTCAGCGCGCTCTGGATGAACGCGGCTTCTGCGTATCCGTCCAATCGGCGTGCTCGGAAGACGGCGCTCCCTCCCGAGCGGTCTTTGCCCTCAGCGGCGACCGCAAACGTGCGCTCAGCGCTTGGCGGATCAGCCTGAGTCATTTGACCACCGCCCAGGAAATTCAGAGCTTTTTATCCGCCTTTCACGATTGTTATGAGAACCTAGCCGGTTGAGTTCCGCGGGACAGCCTCAGGGGACGGCGCAATACGCCGTCCCCTGAGGCTGTTACCGCTTTCGTGGAATGAGCAGCAATTGACCGTTCGGTGCGTTTTCCTCTGCAAGGGCATTGGCCTGCATGATATCCTGCTGTGTAGTACCGTAAGCCTTGGCCAGATCCCAGAGCCGCTCTCCCGGGCCGACCATGCGCAGTACGATAGAGGGCTGGCCCGAGGTATCCCGGCGGGCGGTCTCGTCCATGCGGATGGCCGCGACCCCTGCCGTGCGGCGAATCTCCAGGGCCACATATTGGAAGTCCACCGGAAAACGGACCTCGATCCCGCCGGTGGTGGGCGTGGCAAACACGGGGGACGGGCAGGAACACCGCGCCGAGCATACTGCTCCCTCAGGCAGGTCCAACGTGCAGGAAGCCTGGATCGGTCTTGTGACCGAGACCCGGCTTCCCTCCTCCGTCAGGTAGAGCACCGTTACATTGATCTGGCTGCTGAGCGTCAGACGCGCTCCCTCACGGTTTTGAGATACGGCCCCAACACAGACGTAAGCGTCAAAGACTTCCTTGGCCAGCATTCCCGTCTCCAGGATCTCCCGGACGGTCTGCTCCTTTACGCCGCAATCCAACAGGCGCGGCATACTGTAAACCCGTACCTCCGGATGAAGATCGTAGGCAGTGGAGTACACGTCGGTAAGCACTTCCAGAGACCGTTCCTCCCGCACGACTGCCTGCGCCAACAGGCCAAGGGCCACACAGATGGAGCGGCGGTCGCCCGACTCCAGGCTGCATTCAGCGCCGGTCAGCAGCACCTGTACCTGGCAGGTGGACTCCTCTCCTGCGCCGCTGACCTCCATGATCTGAGAGAACGGCAGTTCGTATTCCACGGAGCAGAGCGCGCCCTCCACAGTACGGTAGAGCACCTGAAGCTGGGCCTCGCCCTTGAAAATGAGCTTGCTGCCGATGACCTTGGCCTCGCTGCACCGCAGGGCAACGCGGTGCTTGAGCAGCTCTTCCGCCTCCGGTTTGCTTCCGGGAATCGCCACGTCGTCCGCAAATGTAAAGGGCTTTTCCTGTACGCATGCCACCACGCAGGTATCACAGCGTTCCGCCAGCTGTTCCACCCCGGTCTCCTCCGGGGCCAGCACGCCTGCGCAGATGTTTTCCGTCATGGCGGCATAGGCCTGAACGTGCACTGCGAGATTGACCCGCACCAACACCTTGCGCGGATTGAGACTTCGGGTCTCGGCCATCTCCACCCAGGGGACGGCCACCACGCTGCACTGAGGGCCGACGGCCGCACTGTCCGCCGTACTGGTAAAGGAGAGGGTCGCTTCCACCCGGCGCATCCCCTCCTCCCCGTCCGGCAGATAGAGAATGGCGGCGCGCACTGTGCCGGAGACCTCCACCCTGCCCTCCTGGGCCTCCTTGCTCTTCAGGAAGACTTTCCCCTCGGTATCGCAGATCCGAAGGATATCCGGACAGGCGTCCGGTACGATCATCTCCAGGGTCTCTTCGTGGAAAACGGTGGTATCCAGTACGGCTTCATAGCCGCTCAGTTGGGTCCGGTCAAGTTCCAGCTCCATAGCGTTCCACTCCTTGTACGGGCCCTGCGGCCCTTTTTCATGCTACAGAACTATATGTACAAGGTCGGCCAACTATGTCTGTCCTTTTCTCAGCGCAGTCCAAAAAGGGTCTTCAAAATGCCGCGCAGCGCCTTGGGGGATTTGACCACCACGATCTTCATAGCATAGCCTCCCTGTCATCCCAAAATCGTTTGATCCAGTCCTTGCCCCGACAGCCCAGAACGGCGCCCAGGCCCAGCGTGAACAGGCTGGCCGGATGGAGCAGAACGGCCGCGCCGCCAAGGCAGAGGACCGCGGTATACAGCGTCTTCTTGTTCAGCAGCTGCGTCAAAACGGCCGCCTCCCTTCCATAACTGGTCTCATAACCAGTATACGCGGGAGGCGGCCGTTGGTTCCAATGCCGCATTGATTTTTACGCGCCGGACAGCCTGTCCAACCGGACGCTGCGCAGAAGCAGCACACGACCGGAACCGATCACGATCTCCTGCCGCGGTCCTCCGGGCTCGTTGCTGACGGAAAAGGTGTCGCCGCGGGTCAACACGGCGTCTTCAAGGGGATATTTTACGTTCCGAAGCGTCACGCCCGTAATGCTCCGATCCAGCGGGACAAGGGAGAGATACCGGTAAGGCGGTACATTGTCCAGCAAGAGGGCTTCGCTGTCCAGATAGCGCGCCTCATTGTCCTCGTCCACGATCATGGCCCGACCGCCCCGCCGGGCGATCCACTCCAGCAGCGCCAGATTGGATGCGGTATGGTCCAGCCGCCCGCCGGTGCAGCCGCACAGCAGCAGCTCCCGGCAACCCATGGACATGGCCTGCTCCGCGGCGGCCTGCAGATCGGTCTTATCCTTCTCAACGGGCAGGCTGATACAGGGTATCCCCTCCTCCGGAGCGCCGCCGGAATCCCAGTCGCCGATGAGAAAATCCGGCTGCAGGCCGGCGGCTCTGGCATTCCGAACCCCCCCGTCGGCACAGAAGACCGTCCATGCTCCACGCTCGAGATACGGGCGCAAACCGGCAGGATCCCCGCAGGGGGCGGAGCCGAAGATCAGGGCCTGCGTCATTTCAATTCCCATTCGGGCACTTCCTTTGCCTGTTCATACAGCCGGACATAACTGGCATGGCGGCTGGGCGCGATCGCGCCATCCGCCACCGCCTGCAGGACCGCGCAGCCCTTCTCCTTGATATGGGCGCATCCGGTAAAGCGGCAGCGATTCAGGTAGGGCGCAAACTCCCGAAAGGTATATTGCAGCTCCTCCGGCCGCCGCAGCTCCATCCGGTCGGTGTCGAAAGAGGAAAAACCCGGCGTATCCGCTACGATGGCCCCGTTTTTCAGACGAAACAGCTCCACATGGCGGGTGGTATGCCGGCCGCGGCCCAGTTTGTCGGAAACCTGGCCGGTCTGCAGATGGAACCCCGGCTCCAGCGCGTTGAGGATACTGGATTTCCCAACTCCGGAATTCCCCGTGAAGGCAGACACCTTTCCGGCAATCCGTCCGGCCAATTCTGCGATTCCCACCCCGGTTTCAGCGCTCACCCGCAGCGTTGGAAAGCCCGCCTTCTGATAGGTTTCGTAGAGCGCCTGCGCCGTGTCCAGATCGTATTTGTTGATACAGACGACGCATTGGCAGTCCCGCCCCTCCGCGAGTGAGACGACCCGGTCGATGAGAAAGGGGTCGGTAACCGGAACCGCACCGGATGCGATGACCACCAGCTGATCGATGTTGGCGACCGCCGGGCGCTGGAATTCATTCTTCCGGGGCAGGATGCCGTCCAGCACCCCGGCGCCGTCCGCCAGGAGGGTATAATCCACCCGGTCTCCGACCAGAGGATTCAGCTTTTGATGCCGAAATTTACCCCGGGCCCGGCAGGCGACCGGCACGCCGTCCCCGCGGTCCACGTAGTAAAAGCCGCTGAGGGCCTTTAAGATGATCCCCTGCATCTCAGGAACCAAAATCTACCGTGTCCGTCACGGTCAGAACATCATCGATATAGACCTTGACCTCCTGAACACCGTCGCCGAGAATGGGGGCGTTCACCACCATCAGCTGCGTATTGACCACATTCCGGTAAACCTCGGTGTCTCCCACCACAATGACCACCGTCACCGTCTCACGTCCGTCGTCCGGCAAATGCACCGTATAGGTGCGATAGACCGGGCTGACCTGATCCGGCGTGGGGCTGGGACTGGGGGAAGGACCGGGTTCGGAGCCCGGCGTGGGAGTCACGCCCGGCTCCGGCGTGGCCGCCGGATCGGGGCCAAGGCTGACGTGGAACAGGATGGTCGTCCCCTCGTCCACCGAGGTGTTGGGCTGGATGCTCTGATAGCAGATCCGCCCCGCGGCAATTTTCGGATCATAGGCCTCATCCACGGCTCCTACGGTCAGCTTCATGCTTTCGGCCGTATTGCGGGCGGCCTCCTCCGTCATATCCAGGAAGGAGATCACAGAGACCTGTTCCACTTTGGGCCCAAGGCTGACCACCAGGGTAACCTGCTCCACCTGTTCCAAGTCTTCCCCCGCCGCAGGGGTCTGGTCCATGATATAGTCCTTGGTATATTCGTCGGAGTTCTCCTCCACGATGGCAATGCTCTCCTCATCAAAGCCCAGGCCCTTCAAAACACTGATGGCCGAGCGCTTATCCTGATTTTTCAGGTCCGGCATCTTTGTTCCGGCGAGAGGGTCTCCGGTGGGGCCTCCGCTGATGGTAACGGTGATGGTACTTCCTGCGGCGGCGTTCAGGCCGCTGTCCGGAGACTGCGACACGATCTGTCCTGCGGGCAGGTTATTGGCCACGGTTTCCGCTTCCGGCGTGATGATGAATTGGGCCGCCACCACATCTTCCTGCCCTCTGGCCGCCTCCACCGTCATGCCGGTCAGATTCGGCACGCGGTAGCCCGGCTCGGTGCCGCCATGCAGCATGCCGCTGAATACGGAGACCCACAGGAAGACGCCGATCCCGATCAGAAAGACAATGATCGCGCCAATGGCCAAAAGGACGGGCAGGCGGCTGCCTTCCCGGCGTCCGTCCTCTTCGTCGTAGTCGAAATCGTCGTCCTGGCGGAGGCTCTGGCTCCGCCGGCGCCGGTCGGGAACGGGCTGGCCGGGCCCCTCCTCCCCCGAGCGCCCATGGGCGGGCTGCTGCTTTACGCTGTGCGGCGTATTGGCGCCCAACACCTGCGTGGGCTCGTCTCCGTCCCCTGCCAGCAGGTCCGCCGAGGTATAGTCAAAATTGATGCTGGGATTCTTGCGGAACTCCTCCAGATCGGCCAGCATGGCGTCGGCGGAGATATAGCGCTGGTTCACGTCGGAGGCCATGGCTTTCATGGTGATGGCCTCCAGCGCCTCCGGGATCTCCGGATCGATCTCCCGGGGAGAGAGCGGGATGGAGTTGATATGCTGGATCGCCACGGCTACCGGGGAATCTCCCTCATAGGGCAGGCGGCCGGTAATCATCTCATAAAGCACCACACCTGCGGAATAGAGATCGCTGCGGGCGTCGATATGACTGCCGCGAGCCTGTTCCGGCGAGATATAGTGTACCGACCCCAGCGCCTCCTGGGTCAGCGTGGCCTGGGCGGCCGAGGTGAGGCGTGCAATGCCGAAATCGGCCACTTTCAGGCTGCCGTCCCGCAGGACCATCATATTATGCGGCTTGATATCCCGGTGGATGATACCGCGGCCGTGGGCGTGAGAGAGCGCCTTCATGATCTGGGTAATGAAGTGCAGGGCCTCCCGCCAAGACAGCTTGCCGCCCTTTTTCTGCATGTACTGCTTGAGGGTGATACCGTCGATGAGCTCCATGACGATATAGTCCAGCTCGGAGGAGCGGGACACGTCGTAGACCGCCACGATATTGGGATGGGACAGCATGGCGACGGCCTGGGATTCGTCGTGGAAGCGGCGGCGGAATTCCGCATCCTGGGCCAGTTCCTCTTTGAGGATCTTCACCGCTACCAGACGGTTGAGGCGATGGCAGCGGGCCTTATAGACCACGGCCATGCCGCCCACGCCGATGCGCTCCAGGATCTCATATCGGTTGTCGAGTAATTTCCCTATGTACTGATCCATAGTTCATTACCCCCTTTTACTGGATTTCGAAGAGGACGGCGGTCACATTGTCCGGCGCGCCCCTGGACATCGCAATGTCCAGCAGGCGTTGACAGCAATCCTCCGGCGCGCCCCCATGGAGCGCCTCGTAGAGCATCTCCTGATCGGTTACGATGTTGCTCAGTCCGTCGGAGCAGAGCAGCAGGAAGTCGCCCCCTGCCAGCGCCTGCTCATACAGATCGGCCCGGATGCGCTCCTCAGAGCCCAGGGCCCTTGTAATCAGGTTTTTCCGGGGGTGATTGCGGGCCTCCTCCGGTGTGATGTCGCCCCGCGCCACCATATCCTCCACCACTGAGTGATCCCGGGTGACCCGACGGATCCCCTCTCTGGAGATGTGATAGGCCCGGCTGTCTCCGATGTTCAGAAGATAGGCCGTTTGCTCCACCACCAGCGCTGCCACCATGGTGGTGCCCATCCCCCGGCAGTCCGGGTCGGTGGCCGCCCGATGATAAACGGCGGCATTGGCCTGCTCCGCTGCGCGGGAGAGCACCGCCGCCGGGTTGGCGTCTGCGTCCTCCTGCCAGTTTTGCAGTGCGTCCACGAAGGTCTCCACCGCGACCAGGCTGGCAATATTGCCCGCCCTGGCGCCGCCCATGCCGTCGCATACCACGCCTACGGCCAGATGTTCCGAGGGGCTGTCTAAGTAAAAGCCGTCCTGATTCTGTGGTCTGACCGCACCCTTATCGGTGATGCCCCATACACGTATCATATGAACTGCCTCTTTCCCGCGCCTGTATTCCACCCCTGTACCCTGCGCGGCCGGGTGGGGCGTTTCTGTCGTCCATCAAATACCGTCCTGCTCCCGCAGCGCCTTGCGCCGGAGCTGTCCGCAGGAGGCGTCGATCTCCCCGCCCAGCTTCCGCCGGACAGTGGCCGTCACCCCCTGCGCCTCCAAACGTCTCTGGAATTCCGCCACCCGGCGGCTGGGTTTGAGCGGACTTTCTTCCACGTCGTTGAGCGGGATCAGGTTCACGTGGCTGCCCGTCCCCTTCAGATACCGGGCCAGCAGGTCGGCCTGCCAGTCGGCGTCGTTCACGCCGTCAATCATGGCGTACTCGTAGGAGATGCGCCGCCCGGTACGTTCGAAATAGCGGCGGCAGGTCTCCAGAAGCTTCTCCACGCCCACGCTCCGGTTCACCGGCATCAGCCGGGAACGGGTCTCATCATCCGGCGCGTGGAGTGAGACCGACAAGGTCAATTGTAACCGATGTTCCGCCAGCTTGTCAATTTTTTCAGTCAGTCCGCAGGTAGACAGAGAAATATGCCGCATCCCGATCCTGAGTCCCTCCGGGCTGTTCACCAGCTCCAAAAAGCGCAGTACCTTGTCGAAATTGTCCAGCGGCTCCCCGATGCCCATAAGCACGATATTGCTGATGGGCGCACTGGAATCCAGCTGGGTGAAAAGCACCTGATCCAGCATCTCCGCCGGCGACAGGTCTCTCACCTTGCCCCCCAGAGTAGAGGCGCAGAACGCGCACCCCATCCGGCAGCCCACCTGGGAAGAGATGCACACAGTATTCCCATGATGATAACGCATCAAAACCGTTTCAATGCAATTGCCGTCCCACAGCCGCCAGAGGTATTTCACGGTGCCGTCCTTGGGATCCACCTGCTTCCGTTCTACCGCAGGTGCATAGAGCCTGCAGCGCCTGGCCAGCTTTTCCCGCAGCGTCTTGGAAAGGTTGGTCATCTCATCGAACGACCGCGCGCCCCGGTGGAGCCACTGAAAGACCTGCTTGGCCCGGAAGGCCGGCTCCCCGATCTCCCGGAAAAAGTCGGTCATCTCGCCCAGATTCATGGATTTGATGTCGGTCATGCTCTCTCCTCTCCGCCCGGTCCGGCCGGCGGCTCCAGTCCATATTTTGGGGCTACCCGCGCCATCTGCTCCGGAGTGACCGGCCCGCGGGGCGGCGCAGACCGCCAGGGTCCGCCGTCATAGGGTGCGCGGCCCGGCTCCAGCGGAAATTCGGTCCGGAAGTCGTCGGTCTGCACCCAGATCTGGGCAAAGTACCAGCCGTGGGACTGCTCATACGCCAGATTCTCCGGAAGGGCGGCAATCAGCTGCTGAAACTCGGGTCTGTCCAGCAGCTTGGGGTGGTACACCCGCTCCCGCCACAGCTCCACGCCCAGCTCCGGGAAGTCATAGGTATCGGCCAGCTCAGAATCCACACAGTCACACACGAGACCGGACTCCCTTGACAGGGCGGCGACCACATCCTCCGCGTGGGTGCGGGTCAGCTCCAAGCCCCGATACAGAATCCGGATGTCCTCATCAGCGTTCAGGCCGATGCGGGACAGCCGCCCATCCCTATACTCCAGATAAAAGGATTGGGGGGCCTGCGGCAGGCCCAGCCTGCGGCAGGTTTCCTCCGCCTCCTCCTCCGTCATGCCCAGGCGGAATGGGCCGAAGCCCTCCCGGGGACGGATCTCATAGGCCGCCCGCAGCCGGCGCAGCTTGGCGAAGAAAAAGCCGTCGGTGTTGTGCCGGTGGGGCCAGCAGGTAAGCATACCTGTGTCCGTGCCCTCGAAGGGACCGGGCACCTGGAAGCCCTCCAATGTAAAGTTTGGATGCCTGTCAAGAAACGCCCACACCACGTCCTCATTCTCCCGCTCCAGCAGGGTGCAGGTGGCGTAGAGGAGCACGCCGCCCGGACAGATGCAGCCGTGGCGGTCCAGGCTGCCCGGCCTGACATACCGGGCCACATTGTCCAGAATGGCGGCCTGCACCTTTGGCAGGTTCTCCAGGGGCTCAGGGGCCTTGTAGCGGATGTCCGGCTTTTTGCGGATAATACCCAGCCCTGAACAGGGCACATCCGCGATCACCAGATCAAACTTGTCAAGGAATTCTTCCTTACAGCACTTCCCGTCCAATACCTGGGTCTGAATGCAGTCCAGACCCAGGCGCTCCGCCCCAGCCTGGATCAACGCCTGCTTGTGGGGGTGGATATCACAGGCGAGGATGCTTCCATGATTCTTCATGGCGATGGCGGCCGCAAAGGATTTCCCGCCGGGAGCGGCGCAGGCGTCCAGCACCTTCATCCCGGGTTCCGGTCCCGCGGCCAGCACCGCCAGCCGGGCGGCAGGGTCCTGAATGTAAAAAAAGCCCTGCCGGAACGACTCCAGCCGCTCCAGGCTGCCGGTATCCGACAGCTCCAGACAGTCGGGCAGCCAGGGATGGGGTGCAACGCCGACCCCTTCGTCCCGCAGCCGTTCTGCCGCCGCCGCTGTCGATGCCTTGCCGGTGTTCACCTGGGCCATGGTCGGAGGCTGGGCGTTGTCGGCAGCCATCAGCGCCTGTGCCTCCTCCCTGCCCAGCCGTCGGACAAATTCGTCTGCCAGCCACTGAGGATGACTATACTGTACGGCGGCATCCGGGGGCGGGGGCAAGGATTCTTTTTGACGGACGAGGCCGCGCAGTACGCCGTTGACCAGTCCGGCCGAGCGCGGGTTTTTCGCGTACTTACGGGCCAAATTCACCGATTCGTTCACCGCTGCGCGGTCGGGGACCCGGTCCAAAAACAGGATCTGATAGGCCCCCAGCCGCAGACACTCCAGTACCCGCTCTTCCAGCTTCCTCAGCGGAAGGCGGGACAGGCCCGAAAGGTAAAAATCCAGCAGGATCCGGTTTTGCAGTACGCCGAAGCACAGCCGGGTAGCCAGCGCCGCGTCCCGACTGTCCATACCCGAATCCCGGAGCGCTCTTTTTAAAAATCCATCCGACCACGCCCCCTGCCGCGCACAGGCGGACAGCGCGAGCAGCGCGACCTCTCTGGCGTTTCCCACGTCAGTCCCTCCGGCGTCCGCCGAAGGCCAGCAGGAAGCGCAGCAGCTGTGCCAGGGATACCAGCAGGGCGGCCACATAGGTCATGGCGGCGGCAGAGAGTACTTTTTTCGCGCCCTGCAGCTCCCCATCCCCCAGCAGATTGCCGCTCTCCAGTGTGGCGATGGCCCTGCGCGAGGCGTTGAACTCCACTGGAAGGGTGACCAACTGGCCCAGCACCGCCACTCCGAACAGAATGACGCCGATGCCGAACAAGGGCTCGGAATACAAAACCAGTCCAATGAGGATGAACAGGATAGACAGCTGGGAGCCGATATTGCACAGCGGGATCAGCGCGGAACGTACCTTGATGGGGCCGTATCCCTCGGCGTATTGTACCGCATGGCCCGCTTCATGGGCGGCTACCCCGACGGCCGCTACCGAATTGGCGCTGTAAACGGAGTCGGACAGGCGGATCACGTTGGCGCGGGGATCGTAGTGATCGGTCAGATTGCCCCGCACGCGTTCTATGGCCACGTCGTATACGCCGTGGGCACGAAGCACCGCCTCCGCCGCCTGTGCTCCGGTCAGTCCCCGGGATGCGGGCAGACGGGAATAGCGGCGAAACGTAGCGGATACCCGGATCTGGGCCACCAGGGCGATCAGCATGGCCGGGATCAGGATCATCCAGTAATAGGGATCATAGTAGTAAAAAAACGGCATAACAGCATCCTCTTACATGATTTGTCCGCCGGCGAGGTAACCCAGCAGCGTAACGGCAAACAGTACCGCCCCGCCTGCGGCAAGGGCAATGGAAGCCCCCCTGTGCCGCTGGGTCAGTACGGCGGCGAACAGGAAAAAGGGCACGGCACAGGACAGATAGCGTCCGGCGCTCAGCAGCCAGGAGAGGGAATAGTCCAGCACCAGGGTCGCAAAGGCATACAGGGTATACATGCTGCGGCAGCGGCGGTTGACCGCCAGCAAGACCCCGAAAAACACTGGAAAGAGGACCAGCGTGGGCACCCAGAGCTGGAGCCGGATGGTCTCGTCATAGTAAGATACGGCGTTTTGCAGCACGTACCAAAGGGTTTCTGAAATCCAGCAGAAGCCCTGGCTCCAGTGCTTCTGCATCTCGGTAAAGCCAAAGGGGGTTCCGGTGACAGACCAGTTCAGTCCCAGGTAGGCCAGTGTGCCCAGCAGGGGCAGCAGCAGCGCCGGAAGCGTCCGGAAGATCCGTTTCCAGTCAAAGCGTCCCAAGCTCTGTACCAACTCGGCGCCCGCCGCCAGAATGAGCAGCACCCCGTGCATCCGCGTCAGGGCTGCCAGCGCCCCCCACACACCTGCCGGGAGCCAGTGATGGCGGCGAATGTGCCAGAGCGCCGCCGCCGTGGTCAGCAGAAACAGGCTCTCCGTCATCACGCCTCCAAAAAAGAAGGCGTAGGGGAACACCGACAAAAATACCAGCGTCCACCGGGCGGCGGAGCGCCCGTATTCCCAGGCCGCCAGCCGGTACAGATACACACAGCCGCCGCCAAAGCACAGGAAAGAGACCAGAAGTCCCGCCGCCATAGTATTCCCGATCACCCGGGCGGCCAACCGCACAAGCCATACATACAGTGGAAAAAACACGACGAACAGGTGCTGGCCGTTCTCAACATACCCCTCATAACCCAGCTCTGCCAGGTTCACATAGTGCCAGGCGTCCCATTTTTTCCACAGATCCAGCGCCCAGGATGAGCCGCCTCCTCCTCCCAGCAGCCGGCCGGCCAGAAGGGCCGCGGCCAGAAAGATCAGGATACGAAACAGCAGCGCCGTGCCGAACACGGCGGCACACTCCCGCGGAGCGACCAACACGCCGCGCTCCGCCGGCACATCCGTCCTCAGAGAAACCGGCGCGCCGCAGTCGCCCAGCCAGCGGAGCAGAAGCAGCAGGCCGGTCAGTGCCACCAGGGCGGAGATCAGAACGCTCCAGAGCAGGTGCACGGCCTACCCCAGGGTCAGCGGATGGCCCCGCAAATAATCCGCAGCCTTCATGCGCTTGCCCCCGTCGGCCTGGAGCTCGTCGATGCGCAGCACCGTGCCGCCGCCGCAGGCCAGTTTGATCCCATCCTTTCCCGCTGCCAGAACGGTGCCGGGCGCTTCCGCCGTGCGCTCCTCCAAGACCGCAGTGGAAAACACCTTACACCGGGTGCCGCCCAAAAAGGTTGCTGCGGCGGGCCATGGGATCAGCCCCCGGACCTGATTGTGGAGCGTCTGGGCCGTGTGGGTAAAGTCCATGGGGGAAAGCTCCCTGGTCAGCATCGGGGCAAAGGTGGCCTGGGCCGCGTCCTGCGGCGTGCGTCTGGCAGTGCCGTCCGCAATGGAGTCCAGCACTTGCACCAGCAGCGCGCCGCCCAGTTTTGCCAGGCGGCCATACAGCTCCTGGGCGTTTTCGTCGGGACCAATGGGGGTAACCGCCTGGTCGATCACATCTCCCGCATCCAGTTCAGATGCCATATGCATGATGGTCACGCCGGTCTCGCGCTCTCCATTGAGCACCGCCCAATGGATGGGCGCCGCGCCCCGGTACTTGGGCAGCAGCGACGAGTGCACGTTGATGCAGCCCCCAGCCGGAGCGGACAGGATCTCGTCCGGCAGGATGCGGCCATAGGCCGCTACCACGATCAGCTCCGGGGCCAGGCCGCGGATGAGCTCCAGCGCCGTACCGTCCCGCAGCTTGACCGGCTGGTACACCGGGATGTCATACGCTTGGGCACACGCCTTCACAGGGGTGGGCTGCAGCTTCATTCCCCTGTTTTTGGGTTTATCCGGCTGGGTGAACACGCCGCATACCTCGTGTCCGGCCGTCACCAGCGCCTCCAGAGCGGGCACGGCAAATTCCGGCGTGCCCATGAACAGGATTCTCATTTCCGCTCCTTCTCCGCCTGCTCCTCCAGCAGTTGATCCAGCTCTTCGGTCGTATAAAGCCGGGGGGCGTGCTCAGTAAACAGGCGGCCGTCCAGGTGTTCAATCTCATGACAGAAGCAGCGGGCTACCATGTCCGCTCCCTCCGCCTCAAATAGCATCCCATTGCGGTCCTGCGCCCGCACCCGGACCGTTTTGGGGCGCTTGACGACGCCCCAGCGCCCCGGCACGGAAAGGCAGCCTTCAAAGCCCTCCTGCTCTCCCGCCTGGTCAATGATTTCGGGGTTAACAAGCTCCAGCATGTTGTCCTGGTCGTCCACCACGATGACCGCCCGGCGGAGGATGCCCACCTGGGGCGCCGCCAGGCCCGCGCCATTGGCGTCGGCCAGGGTCTCCTTCAGGTCGTCCAGCAGGTCCCAGAGCCTCTGGTCAAAACGGGTGACCGGGCGGCAGACCTTGTGCAGGGCCGGATCCCTATCCTCTAAAATTGTTCTCAGAGCCATATTGCTTCCTCCTAATCCAATGGGTCCACATCCGCAGAGACGGACACGCCCTTGTTTTCCTTGTCCTTCTGGGCGCAGCGCACCAAGTGAGCTACCATGGCCCGTACGGCGCGGGTATTCCGGCAGGCCAGGGTCAGCCGGTAGCGGTAACGGTCGTTGACTTTGGCCACGCTGGCCGGAGCGGGGCCAAGCACCTGGGCTTCCAGCGCCCGGAATTCCGGGCGCTCCAGCCAATCCTCCAGCGAACGGCGCAGGCGCATACAGGTCTTTAGCACGGCGCTCTCTGACAGGCCGGAGGCCGTGACCACAAACAAATCGCGGAAGGGCGGGCAGCCCCTCAGACGGCGCAGGACGATCTCCTGTTCATAAAACCGGTCGTAATCCTGCCGCGCGGCACAGAGGATCACATCGTTTTCCGGCGTATAGGTCTGGACGATGGCCCGCCCCTTTTTGTTCCCCCGGCCCGCCCGGCCTACCACCTGGGTCAGCAGGGAAAAGGTCCGCTCCCCCGCCCGGTAATCGTCTACATACAGGGACAGATCCGCCGACACTACGCCTACCAGCGTTACATTTTCAAAATCGAGCCCCTTCGCCACCATCTGCGTACCCACCAGGATGGGGATCTTCTCTTTTTCGAAGCGTGAGAGCAGCTTTTCGTGGGATTGGGTGGCGGAGACGGTATCCGTATCCATCCGCAATACCGTTATGCCGGGAAAGGCCGCTTCCAGTTCCTCCTGGACCTTCTGGGTGCCGGCGCCGATAAAATTCAGCGTGCCACCGCATGCCGGACAGGCCGCCGGCAGGCGCTCTGAATGGCCGCAATAATGGCACATCAACCGTCCATTGGCGGAGTGATACGTCAGATGCACCGAACAGCGGGGACAGGTGGGCACCGCTCCGCACTCCCCGCAGGAGACCATGCGGCTTGCCCCCCGGCGGTTGAGAAACAGGATGCTCTGCTCCCCCGCCCTGAGGGTCTCCTCCAGGGCCTGCCGGAGGGGCAGGCTCAGAGAAGTCCCGTTTCCGGCGCGCAGTTCCTCCTTCATGTCCGCGATAAAAACAGCGGGGAGGGCCTGTTCATTATAGCGCCGGGAGAGGGTGAAGCAATGATAAACGCCGGCCCTGGCCAGATACATACTCTCTACCGACGGGGTGGCCGAACCCAGCACCAGCAGCGCGCCGCTCTGGGTACAGCGGTATTTTGCCACGTCCCGCGCATGATATTTGGGAACATTCTCCGACTTGTAGGTCGCTTCCTGCTCTTCATCCAGAATCACCAGGCCCAGATCCTTCAGGGGCGCGAAGACTGCGGAGCGGGTACCGATGGCCACCCGGGCTTTTCCGGTACGCAGACGCTTCCATTCGTCGTAGCGCTCCCCCGCCCGCAAAGACGAGTGGAGTACCGCGACCGCATCTCCGAACTGTGCGGTGAAACTGCGCAGCAATTGGGGGGTCAGGGCAATTTCGGGCACCAGTACGATCGCGGTACGGCCCCGGTCCAGGACCTGCCGGATGAGGCGAATATAGACCTGGGTCTTTCCGCTGCCGGTGACCCCATACAGCAGGGCGGCGGCAGGCTTGCCGGCGGCGGCCAGGGCGGATAGTCCTTCAAAGGCCGCCTGCTGCTGTTCATTCAGTTCCGGCGGCGGAGCGCTTTCCACCTCCGGCACGCGCACGCGGCGGAATACTTCCCGCCGCTCCAAACGGACCAGGCCGCTTTTGGCCAGGGAGCGCAGCGTGGCGCTGGAGGCGCCCGTAAAATAACACAGCTCCTTGGAAGACGCGCTGCCAAGGGCCGCGAGCAGCTCTACCACCGCATAGCGCAGCGGGGCGGAGCGGCGCTTCGGCGTCACTTGGGCCATGGCCTCCTCCGCCGGGACGGCCAGCACGGCCACCTGTTCCGTCTTGTCCCCCACGCCCCGCTCGGCGCTGGTCTCCAGCTGCAGAACGCCATGGTCGGTCAGCTGCCGCAGGGCCGGGTTGGGGTCCTTGGTCCCAAATGCTTCCCGGATCTGCCGCTGCTCGGCGCTGCCGCCGGAGGCAAAGACCAGCTCCAGGATACGCCTGGCATGCTCCGACTTCCCGGCGGAAGCATAGGCCGTCTCCCGGTCGATCCCCGGAGCCACGGCATAACGATCCTGAAGAGAAAAATACAGCCCGGCCGGCAGCATGGCACGCGCAGCGTCATAGACCGTACAGAACCAGCGCTCCCGCATCCAGAGCGCCAGCTGGAGCGCCTCGGCATCCAATACCGGCTCCTCGTCCAGCAGCGTCAGGATCGTCTTGCGTTTGGGGTCCGGAGGCCGTCCGTCCTCGCATGCCAACACGATCCCCTCTGTGCGGCGGTTGCCCGCGCCGAAGGGAACGACCACCCGCATACCGGGGCGCAGCGTATCCGCCAACTCCCGAGGCACTTGATAATCGTAGGGCCTGTCGATGGCGTAGGTAGCGGCGCTGAGCGCGAGCTTGGCCACCGCAACGGTATCCATCCAATCCCCCCTTTACCCCGGAAAAGGCAAGCGGCAGGCCATCCATGGCCCGGACGCTTGCCTCTCACACGGTCCTACTCGTCCTGCTGCAGCTCCACCTGGCCTTCGGCCACCTGATGGATGGCCAGGGTCACGGGCTTTTCGTCCAGCGGGATACCGGCATCCTCAGCGGCGCTGGCGATCTGGCGCGCCCGCTGAGCCACAACGTTGACCAGCATATACCGGCTGGGGACCTGCTCCAGCAGCTTATTCATGGGAGGTTCGAGCATCATAACGGATCAGACTCCTTCTACAAGATTCATACGATTTTTGGTGCGGCACCCCTCTGCCGTCAGGATGGCGATGATCTCGGCCGCCGCCGCCGACACCTTGTCGTTGACCACCAGATAATCATAGTTGGGGATCTCCCGATACTCCTCCCGTGCCTTCTGGAGCCGGCCCCGGATCACATCCTCCTGATCAGTGGCCCTTCGGTGGAGGCGGCGGGAGAGCTCCTCGAACGAGGGCGGGACGATAAAAATAAAGACCGCGTCGGGACATTTGGCCCGAACCTTTGCCGCCCCCTGGACTTCGATATCCAGAAGCACGTCGATACCGGCGTCCAGCTTTTCCCGGATCAACCGCAGCGAGGTCCCGTAATAATTATGGACATATTCGGCATATTCCAAAAGCTCGTCGCCATCGATCATGGCTTCGAACCGTTCCCGGGTGACGAAATGATAATGGACGCCGTCCGCCTCTCCCACCCGCGGGGCGCGCGTGGTAAACGATACCGAAAAATAGATGTTCTCACGTTCGCTCAGAAGCTCCGCGATCACGGTGCTTTTTCCCACGCCGGAAGGGCCGGACAACACAATGAGCTGGCCCCTGATCCGTTTCTTCGGCGTCATGCCTCCGCCTCCTCGCCCGCGCCCTCGGATTCCTTGCCGCCCAGGCGGCCGGCCACTGTTTCCGGCTGAAGCGCAGAGAGGACGATGTGGTCGCTGTCCATGATGAGTACTGCCCGGGTACGCCGTCCATACGTGGCGTCAATGAGCACGCCCCGGTCCCGTGCCTCCTGCACCATACGCTTGATGGGCGCCGACTCAGGGCTGACAATGGCAATGAGCCGCCCGGCCGAGACCATATTGCCAAAACCGATATTGATGAGTTTCATCTCTTGCGCACCGCCTTACTCGAGATTCTGGATCTGTTCCCGGATCTTTTCGATCTCGGCTTTGATATCCACGACGTAACCGGCGGTCTCGATATCGTTGCATTTGGAACCGATGGTATTGGCCTCCCGGTTGAACTCCTGGATCAAAAAGTCCAGCTTACGGCCTACCGCGCCGCCCTCCGAGAGCATATGGCGCAGCTGGGACAGGTGGCTGTGCAGACGCACCAGTTCCTCGTCCACCGCTACCTTGTCAGCGTAAATGGCCGCCTCGGTCAGGATGCGGGACTCGTCCAGCTGGGTGTTCTGGAGCACCTCGGACATCTTGCTCCACAGCCGTGCGCGATAGTCGGCCACAATGCCGGGCGCCCGGTCGGCCACCTGTTTTGTGAGCCCCTCGATGGTCGCGGCCCGGTCCAGCACATCCCGGCACAACCGCTCCCCTTCCCGCTCCCGCATGGCGTCGAAGTCCGTCAGAGCCAGCTTCAGCACCGTGCATAGGTCGGCGGAGACGGCCTCCAGATCCTCCTGGGTCTTCTCCACCAGGAAGACATCCTGAAAGCGGGAGAGCAGGGACACCGAGATATCGTCCTTCAAACCGTAGTCGTCCCTCAGCTGGCACAAGGCGGCATAATAGCCGTCGGCCATGGGCTTGTTGACGGAGATGGCCACATCCCCACGCTCCGAGGGGCCGATGGTCACGAACACATCCACCTTGCCCCGGGAAATATGCTGTTGTACCGTCGCCTTGATGGCATCCTCCGCGAATACATAGATGCGCGGCAGTTTTACCGTACAGTCCAGATAGCGGTTATTGACCGAGCGCAGTTCCACGGTGATGGTCCGTCCGCGCAGTACGGCCTCTCCCCTGCCGTAGCCCGTCATACTCTTTACCAAGGGGTATGCCTCCCTTTTTCCTTTGTAGGTGCGTCTTTAAAATCGAACTAATAAAGAATTATATCAAATTATCCAGCCTTTCGCAACACCTTGTCGATCCGCCCGGCATAGAAGGCGATCAGCTTGGAACATCCGACATCATAGATTACAAAGGCCGCGTTGCCCGCAAGGTATACCATCCCTATCTGATGCAGCGCGCCAGGCAGGAAGGGCAGCAACACCGCGCGCAGGCCGAACCAAAACAGCGTGAGCACGGCGTTGAAAACCCCCAGCTTGCATACCCACTCCAGAATGATCCGGCGCAGGCGCTCAATCAGGCTCTTCAGAATGGGCCACAGGCCGAAAAAAAGCAGATACAGCAGAGCATTGGCCTTATCCGGCAGAAGCAGCAGGCCCAACAGGCCCGTGGCGCCATAGCACAAAAAGCCGGCGCTCAGTCCCCCGGAGACCACCGCCGCTGCCACCAGCAGGCCCGCAACGGCCACCACTCCCATCTGTCCGGTCGGCACAAGCGCAGATGCGTACAAAAATACCAGGGAGAGGGCGCTCAGCACACCCACCAAGGCCGCCCGGCCCGCGCCCTTCCCCGCTCCACTCCGCGCCATAACGTCAATTCCCGCAGCCGCCGCACAGGCAGTTGGCGCACATGCAGGCGGTACAGCAATCGCAGGTATCCATCCCCCCTGCGCCATAGCCGTAAGGGCGGTAAGCCTGCCCCCCCTGGCGCATCATCACCATGGCCTGACGGTACTCCGCGTTGGACGGGTCCATATTGCAGGCCATCTGAAAGTGTTGGGTCGCCTCGTCCAGCCAGCCCTTCCGGTAGGCGATGGAGCCGGTGAGAAAATGCCACTCCGCATCCTGACCGGGCGCGGAGCGCAGCAATTGCTCCGCCCGGCCGATATCGCCCAGGTTGATGCACTGGCGGACCTGGCTGTACAGGGAACCGGAGGCGGAATCGGAGTACTGACGCTGCTGCTGATAGCCGCCCTGATACTGGTAGGAACCCTGGCTCTGGTAGCCGCCGGAAGCGGAGCCTCCGCCGCTGCGCATTTTGGTAATGGTGTCGTAGGCCTGGTTGATCTCCTTCATCTTTTCTTCCGCCAGGTCGGCCAGGGGGTTGTTCTGATAGTTGTCCGGATGGTATTTCCGGGCCAGCTCGCGATAGGCGCGCTTGATTGCATCGTCGCTGGCGTCGGGTTTGACCCCAAGTACGCTGTAAGGATCGCTCATTCGTCTGTTCTCCTAGAATTTCTCTTTTTCACGGCCTTCCAACGGCCGGTAAACACCAGTTCCTCCACCAGGGGCAGTCCAAGGTACAGGATATTTTCCAGCACCCCCTGCCAGCGGCCCGGCTCCAGCAGGGCATAGGCGGAGCGGGCCAGGTTCAGGGAGTGGCGCAGGGTGGTTCGCAGATAGGCCGCGTCCTCCGCACTGCGATCCGGAAAACGTGCCGAGACCGGGTTGTACGCCCCTGTGCGCCCATCCTCCTCCAGATCGTCCCAGGCATCCACCAGGTAGATCCAGCGCCCCAGGTGATATAAAAGCTGTTCCATCGCCCGGTCACGGTCGGCCTCTCCGCTGGGAGGCGCGGCAGAGCGCAGGATTCGGGCAAAGGTGTCCGCCGTGCGGTCCAGCGAGGCGGAACGCCCCCTCTCCAGCGCCTGCAGCTCCTCCAGGCACTCCCGCACCGTCCGGTCGTACTCCGGGCGGAGGGCGGCGGCCCGCCGGTAAGCGGGGCGGAACAGAAGACTGAGCAGCCGCGCCAGCTGCCGCTCCCAAAAGCGCCCGTCCGCCACGGTATCCCGCAGCTTCCAGTAGCTCAGGATCGTACCCGCGTCGGCGGCGGCGCCGCCCCCGTCCAGGCACAGGCAATCCTTCTTGCGGCACCAGAGCCGGGCCGGGCAGCGCCGCCGCACCGGCCGGGGCCGTCCTGTCTCCCGGTCCAAGAGCATTGCAAGAAACGTAAAATCATAGTTCAGGAACATTCGGGCCCAAAAACCGTGGCGCGTCCCCAGGGCCTGGCACAGGCCGCAGTAGAGCGCGTCGTAGTCCCGCTGCTCGCGGACCTTCAGTTCCTCCCGATTGGGCCGGACGTAGCCGAACATCAGGCGGCAGGCTCGATCGCAGTGATCCGGAAGGAGATGCCGCGGCGTTTTCGCACATGCCGGTCCAGTAAAATGGCCAATACCACGCCGGCGGCAAAACCGATGCCGCCGCAGGCCGCGCTGACACCCTCGGTCATCCCCAGTGCTGCGGTCAGAAAGTAGCCCAGAAAGAAGAGCGCAAAGGGCGCCAGATACACCAGGGCGGCCGCTTTCAGGACCCCGCCCGTAGAGGATTCCACCGTGACCCGGTCGCCCGGCATGGCCCGGACCGGATTTTCCGCGACGACAGCCACCGTGGAACTGACCATCAGCTCGCTGCATCCGCCGCCGCATTTGGAACAGTCGTGGCCGCAGGCCGACTGGCGCTTCACCGCTACCTCGGCCCGGCCGTCTTCCAACAATTTTGTAACTTTCGCTGTTTGAACCATGGTAACCTCCATGCGCACGCCTGGCGCTTAAACCGGTATGGGGCCTGCTGCGCAGGCATCTCCTGCGCTCGCTGCACAGCGGCGGGAAGCGGGGCGAAACTGGCTGCGTGACGCTCTGCGCACATCCACGCGCGGCTATTGGGTAATGGAGACTACGATGTTGTAATCTCCGACCACGCCGACCTCGCTGCTTCCGTCCAGATAAACCTTCACGGGAACGGTCTGGCTGCCCGCGGTACGGTCGGACAGGTCCGCCACGATCCGCAGCTGAGAGGCCAGCACAGCATCCACTGCCTCCTGCGCGCCCCGGATCTGGATACTGCAGGTCTGGGTAATGGCCTCGGCGGCATATCCCTCCGGGACATTGATCAACTCGATCTTGTTGGCCTCCAGCACTTTGGTGCTCAGGCCCTTGATCGCTACGGTGACCGTAACCTCCGTAACGCCGCTTACATTCGTCAGTTCCGGCGAAAGCTGTACAGGGAAGGTAACGTCTTCCGAGGTAAAGACCTGATACAAATCCACGCTGCCTACCGTCAGCTCGCTGAGCCCCTCCAGATCATCCTCGCTGCCGGCCACCACAATGGAATCCACCGGTTTAAAGGTGACCTCCACCTGGCTGTCCACATCAGTGACGCCTCCTCCGGGGACCAGATCCACCGTCAGGGGGATCTCCTTGAGCTTATAGACCGGAAGCGTGACCAGAATCGTGCTCTCCTCGGTCACCAGCTGTGAAGCGTCCTCTTCCTCCAGAGGGCTGCCGTTCCGGTCGATGAAGACGAACGGCATCTCCTGACGGTAGGTTTCCGTCATTCCCTCCTGGGAAACGGTCACCTGGGCATAATCGATCTGCTCCACCAGCTCTTCCCTGCCCCGTACCGTTACGGTCTGCGGCGCCAGGGAAAATTCTCCCTGCTGATAATCTTCGGCCACATTGCCGGTCAGGACGGCACGCACCGGCACCTCTTTCTCGGTCCAGCGCGAGATGGTCAGGGCGATCTTTTCCGGGCGCTTTCCGCGCTCCTCGATCACCTCGCCATAGACCGACAACGGGTAGGTGATCTTGTAGTCCAGACTGACCTCGCCCGGCTCGTTAATATTGGACACATCCACCGTAATGGTAATATTTTCGTTGTCCAGACGGTTGAACACATTGCGTTTGGCCTGCAGATCCAGTGTGATCGTCTGGTCCGCGCCCTCGGAGACCATCAGTCCCCGCTCTTCCAGCTTTTCCAGTCCGGCGACGGTCACCTTGATCCCACGGACGGGGGCGGCCACGCTGGGGTTGGCCTCCTTCCCCACATAGAGCCAGAGGACGAAGGCCAAAAGCAGGGAGACGACGATATAAAACCACTTACTGTCTGTGATCTTTTTCCACATCGTTCTTCTCCCCCTTCCTGGAACGCAGCAGATTGGAAAGCTTGAATTTCGGTTCCTCTTCCTGCTCCTGCTCCGGCAGCAGCTCGTTGCGCAGCAGGCGCTCCAGGGTATCCGGAGACAAGTGGCGCTTGAGCATACCGCCCACCGCCACTGAGATGGAGCCGGTCTCCTCAGAGACGATGGCGACCACCGCGTCGGTCTGTTCGCTTGCGCCGATCCCCGCCCGATGGCGCATGCCAAGATCCCGGGACAGATTTACGTTGCCCGACATGGGGAGCATACAGCCCGCCCCAGCGATACGGCCGGAACGGACAATAACCGCTCCGTCGTGGAGCGGCGCTTTGTTCCAGAAGATGTTTTTCAAAAGCTCCGCGTTCACCGTGCAGTCCAGGGCGGTACCGGTCTTGATGGCGTCATCCAGCATATTCTTCCGCTCAAAGACCATCAGCGCACCGGTCTTGCTCCGGGACAGGGACGTATAGGCCTCTACCGTTTGCGTGATGGCGCTGTCCAGTTCGTTGCGCTCTTCCCGCTGGGCAAAGACCTTTCCCAGACTGCTGCGCCCCACCTGTTCCAAAAAGCGGCGGATTTCCGGCTGGAACAGGATAACCAGGGCCAGAACGCCCCATTCCACCACCTTGCTCAGCAGAAAGTTGACCGTATACAGGCGCAGGAAGCTGGAGACCCAAAGAGCCGCCACCAGCAGCAGGATGCCCTTGGCCACCCCGCCGGAACTGGTGCGGCGGATCAGCAGGATGACCTTATAGATCACAAAGGCCATGATGAGCATATCGATGACGTCGGCGACGCCGATGGGCCATATCATGCTTTTGACATCATCAAAGAGTTTTATGATCGTGTCCATTTCCCACGTCCCCCGGTTCCCATACGCTTGACGCCGACTGCGCCTCTTTCCCTAATTTAGTTATTATACTGTATTCCCAATCGCTTGGCAAGCACGGGAAGATTAATTTTCCGTGAACGCAATCATAACCACCGGCCGTGCCGGTGGTTTGCACGGGCCCCCTTGGGGCATGTCCCGGGCAGAGCCTATAGGCTCATCGAAAGGTCTGCCAATCGCGCAGATTTCCCGGGCTTGCCCCTAAAGGGGCCTATTTACTTGCCTTCTTTTACCGGCTTACCCGTAAACGGGTCGATGTACTCTGAAATACTCATTTGGTCCGATGTGATATCTTCCTGAAGCTGATTTCGGATATACTGCTCGATCGTGCGCCGATTTCGCCCTACCGTGCTCACATAATATCCCCTGCACCAA